>NZ_JBSWVB010000001.1:0-80000 GCF_056159365.1 Pseudoalteromonas sp. ABV4_021
GTGTATTTGTCGGTTTGGCAAAGCTGTCTTTACGTTTTACAAGATGAACTGCCATCACAACAATTTAGTATGTGGGTGCGTCCGCTACAGGCAGAAAGCACTGAAGATACCCTCACTATTTATGCGCCTAACCGCTTTGTACTTGATTGGGTGCGTGAAAAGTACCTAAACCGTATTAACGAGTTATTAATTGAGATTTGTGGTGACGAAGCGCCGGAATTGCGTTTTGAAGTTGGCAGCACGGTTAATATTAGCAAGCCTGCTGCACCACAAACACCAGCGCAAGAGAAAGCAGCAGTTGAAGCGCCCGTTAAAAAAGAAAACAAAGCGCCAGTAGAGCCTGCACCTAAAAACATGCCTAAATCAAATATCAAAGAAAACTATACCTTTGATAGCTTTGTTGAAGGTAAATCGAACCAACTAGCAAAAGCTGCGGCAACACAGGTTGCTGATAACCCTGGTTCGGCCTTTAACCCTGTTTTTATATATGGTGGCACAGGTTTAGGTAAAACCCACTTATTACATGCTGTGGGTAATGGCATCTTAGATAAAAAAGAGAATGCAAAAATTGTTTATATGCATTCTGAGCGTTTTGTACAAGATATGGTAAAAGCGCTGCAAAATAATGCGATTGAAGAATTTAAACGCTACTACCGTAGCGTTGATGCATTACTTATCGATGATATTCAGTTTTTTGCTAATAAAGAACGTTCACAAGAAGAGTTCTTTCATACCTTTAATGCATTATTAGAAGGTAACCAACAAATTATTTTAACCTCAGACCGCTATCCAAAAGAAATTGAAGGGGTAGAGGATCGCCTTAAATCGCGATTTGGCTGGGGTTTAACCATTGCGATTGAGCCACCAGAGCTTGAAACGCGCGTTGCCATCTTGATGAAGAAGGCGCAGCAAAGCCAAATTAAATTACCTGAAGAAGTCGCATTTTTTATTGCCAAGCGTTTACGTTCTAACGTACGTGAACTAGAAGGTGCGTTAAATCGCGTAATTGCCAATGCTAACTTTACCGGTAGGCCAATTACTATCGACTTTGTAAAAGAAGCGCTGCGTGATTTACTCGCGTTACAAGATAAACTGGTAACAATTGATAATATTCAAAGAACAGTAGCAGAGTACTACCGTATTCGCGTTTCTGACTTATTATCAAAACGTCGCAGTCGCTCAGTTGCAAGGCCACGCCAAGTCGCAATGGCATTATCAAAAGAATTAACCAATCACAGTTTGCCTGAAATCGGCGATGCGTTTGGCGGACGAGATCATACAACCGTGCTACATGCATGTAGAAAAGTGAAGTCACTTCGTGAAGAGTCTCACGAAGTAAAAGAAGATTATCAAAACTTGATTAGAACTTTGTCATCTTAGGACGAGTACAGCATGAAAATTACTATTTCGCGCGAGCAATTTTTACAACCTTTAATGCAGGTTTCAGGAGCGATTGAGCGCAAACATACGTTACCGATTCTATCTAATGTGTTGTTAGAGGTAAAAGAAGGTGTACTTTATTTCACAGGTACCGATCTTGAAATAGAACTTGTAGCAAGTGTGGTATTAGCTGAACCAGTAGCAGACTGTAAGCTTACATTACCGGCTAAAAAGCTATTGGACATTTGTAAGAGCTTGCCTGATGGTTCTGATATCACGCTAACTATTCAAGATGCGCAAGTTTTACTTACGTCTGGCAAAAGTCGTTTTTCACTAGCGACATTAGCGGCGGAAGACTTCCCTAATTTAGAAAACTGGGATAGCGAAGTAACCCTTAACCTAACGCGCTTAGAACTTAGAAAACTACTTGAAAGTACAAGCTTTTCTATGGCAAATCAAGATGTTAGGTATTACCTAAATGGTATGTCACTGGAAATCGAAAACGATGTAGTTAAAACGGTTGCAACCGATGGCCACCGTTTAGCATTAGCGCAAAAACCATTAGAAGCATCACTTAATACTCAACGTCAGGTAATTATTCCACGTAAAGGCGTACAAGAAATTATGCGCTTATTGATTGCTGACGATGAAATTGTTGAAATTCAGTTAGGTGCTAATCATGTTCGTATTATCGACCAGGCATTTATTTTTACATCTAAACTAGTTGATGGTCGTTTCCCTGATTATCGTCGCGTATTACCGCGTGGTGGCGACAAACAAATTGTCGCTAATCGCGAGTGGTTACGCAGCGCATTTGCCCGAGTATCGATTCTTTCGAATGAAAAATTCCGCGGTGTAAGGTTGAATCTTACTTCAGGCGAGTTAACGATTTCTGCCAATAACCCAGAGCAGGAACAGGCGGAAGAAACCGTAGAAGTAATGTACCAAGGCCCTGATTTAGAAATTGGTTTTAATGTGTCTTACTTATTAGAAGTATTAAATACCATTAAAACTGACGACGTTTTATTTACCTTACTTGATTCAAACAGCAGTGCATTAATTGAAGGACAGGGCGACGAAGGCGCCATGTACGTTGTAATGCCGATGCGTTTATAGTGATTGGAGTAAGTATAATTAAATGAGCTTAGTTACCTTTAATGTTTCAAATTTTCGTAATATTGAAGCGCTAAGCTTTGAACCCTCTCCAGAAGTTAATGTGATTATTGGAGAGAATGGCAGTGGCAAAAGTAGTTTACTTGAAGCCATTTATTTTCTGTCTCACGGTAAATCCTTCCGCACTTCTAAATTTAAAGCTGTAATTCAACATCAAAAAAGTGCCATGGTACTGCATGGTAAAAAGCAATTTAACAGTCTACAAATCCCTGTGGGGCTGCAAAAAGAACGCTCCGGTGATACGCTGGCAAAAGTACATGGAAAGCGCTGTGAACGTATGGCACAGCTTGCAGAAGTGCTTCCTGTGCAAGTCATCACGCCCGAGAGTTTTGAGTTGTTTTTTGGTGGTCCAAAAGAGCGCCGTCGCTTTTTAGATTTAGGATTGTTCCACGTGGAACAAGAGTTTTATTATCATTGGTATCGTTTTAATAAACTATTGAAACAACGCAATGCGCTGTTAAAGCAAAAACCGCACGGATTTGAGCAACAAATTCAGTTCTGGGATAAAGAATTTGTAACAATCGCGACAAAGATAAATACACTTAGAACCACATATATAACTAGGTTATCTAACCTGTTTTTTGATAAGATAGCTAGTCAGATTGAATTATTTAAAAGTCTTACTTTTGATTTTTCTCCAGGTTGGAAAGCTGAAGATGATTTAGCTGAGCAACTGAGTAAAAACTTCGAAAGAGACACAAAACTGGGTTATACCAGTAAAGGCCCTCATAAAGCCGATATCAACTTTTTAATTGACGGTATCGCAGTTGATAATTTTTTGTCACGGGGGCAGTTGAAGCTTTTAATGTATGCGCTAAAGATTTGTCAAAATAGCCTGATTGAAAGTGAAACAGATAAACAATCACTTTTTTTAATTGATGATTTACCGTCTGAATTAAGTAGTGAAACAAAACAAGCTGTAAGTGAGTTACTCGCTCATTCAAATTCACAACTGTTTATAAGCGCTATTGATTACGACAGTATTTCAGCTGTGGTGGAACCTCTAAATAAAAATATGAAAGTGTTCCACGTGAAACATGGCAAACTAATAACAAGTTAATTGGAAGAAACCATGTCTGAAAATTACGATTCGTCGAGTATTAAAGTACTAAAAGGACTGGATGCAGTAAGAAAGCGTCCTGGGATGTACATAGGTGACACGGATGATGGAACGGGTCTTCATCATATGGTGTTTGAAGTCGTTGATAACTCAATTGATGAAGCATTAGCGGGCTTCTGTGATGATGTTTATGTAACTATCCACTCTGATGGTTCTGTATCGGTACGCGATAATGGTCGTGGTATTCCGACAGAAATTCACGAAGAAGAAGGTGTATCTGCAGCTGAAGTTATTATGACGGTACTTCACGCTGGTGGTAAATTCGATGATAACTCATATAAAGTATCGGGTGGTTTACACGGTGTAGGTGTTTCAGTAGTAAATGCACTTTCTGAAAAGCTAAAACTAACCATTCGCCGTGAAGGTAAAATTCACGAGCAAATTTATAATATGGGTGAACCTGCTGCGCCATTAGCAGTAGTGGGTGAATCTGAAACAAACGGTACTGAAATCCGTTTTTGGCCAAGCTCAGAAACATTCAGTGATGTAAACTTCCATTACGATATTCTTGCAAAGCGTTTACGTGAACTTTCATTCCTAAACTCAGGTGTAAGTATCATTCTTGCAGATGAGCGTGATGAAAAGAAAGACCACTTTAAATATGAAGGTGGTATTCAAGCGTTTGTTGAATTCCTAAATACCAATAAAACACCGGTTAACCAAAATGTTTTCCACTTCACTTCAACACGTGAAGAAGACGGTATTAGTGTAGAAGTAGCAATGCAGTGGAACGATGGTTTCCAAGAAGGTATTTACTGCTTCACAAATAACATTCCACAACGTGATGGTGGTACGCACTTAGCGGGCTTTAGAAGCGCCTTAACGCGTACATTAAATACGTATATGGAAAAAGAAGGCTTTAATAAGAAAGAGAAAAGCAGTGCATCAGGTGACGATGCCCGTGAAGGTTTAACTGCGGTTATTTCTGTTAAAGTACCCGATCCAAAATTCTCATCTCAGACGAAAGACAAGCTTGTATCAAGTGAAGTTAAATCGGCTGTAGAACAAGCAATGGGTGAAAAATTAAGTGAATACTTATTAGAAAACCCACAAGATGCGAAAATTGTAGTTACTAAGATTATTGATGCAGCACGTGCACGTGAAGCCGCGCGTAAAGCGCGTGAAATGACACGCCGTAAAGGTGCAATGGACCTAGCAGGTTTACCAGGTAAATTAGCAGATTGCCAAGAAAAAGACCCAGCACTTTCTGAACTATATATAGTGGAGGGTGACTCAGCGGGCGGCTCGGCTAAGCAAGGTCGTAACCGTAAGAATCAGGCGATTCTACCGCTGAAAGGTAAAATTCTAAACGTTGAAAAAGCGCGTTTTGATAAGATGCTATCTTCGCAAGAAGTTGCAACGCTAATCACAGCATTAGGTTGTGGTATTGGCCGTGATGAATATAACCCTGAAAAGCTGCGTTATCACAGCATTATTATCATGACCGATGCCGACGTCGATGGTTCGCACATTCGTACGTTACTATTGACCTTCTTCTATCGTCAAATGCCTGAGATTGTAGAGCGTGGTTACGTATATATTGCTCAGCCTCCACTTTATAAAGTGAAAAAAGGCAAGCAAGAGCGTTATATCAAAGATGATCCAGCGTTAATTGAATACTTAACAACATTGGCGTTAGATAACTCATCGCTATACGTTAATGAAGATGCGCCTGCAATTAAAGATACGGCGTTAGAATCGTTAGTTAAAGATTATCAAGCGACCGAAACAATTATCACGCGCCTAACACGTAAGTATCCATTGAGTGTACTTAATTCATTAGTTTACTCAGCTAAAATTAATGAAGCAGATTTAGCGAACGAAGCGCACGTACGTGAGTGGACAGATATCCTTGTTGCTTACTTAACGGAAAAAGATACCGACGCTACTTTATTCACGGCACAAGTGAAGAAAGATGAAGAGCGTAACTTATTCTATCCAAATATTGTAATTCGTCAGCATGGTGTAGACCGTGAACATGTATTGAATTACGAATTCCTAACGTCTCGTGATTATTTAGCAATTGCGAAAACGGGTGAGCAAATTGGCAACCTAATTGAAGAGGGTGGCTATATTCAACGTGGTGAAAAGACCTTACAGGTTTCAAGCTTTGTTGAAGCGCTTAATTGGTTAATTGCTGAATCTAAACGTGGTTTATACATTCAACGATACAAAGGTCTTGGTGAGATGAACCCAGATCAGCTTTGGGAAACGACAATGGACCCTGAAGTACGCCGTATGTTGAAAGTAACTATCGAAGATGCAATTGCAGCTGACCAATTATTCTCGACGTTAATGGGTGACCAAGTTGAGCCGCGTCGTGAGTTTATCGAACAAAACGCGCTTAAAGTTGTGAACTTAGATGTTTAGAATATAGTGAATATTTTTCATAAAAGGGCCTAAATGGCCCTTTTTTATTGGCCGTAAATCAACAAATCGCTTAAAACCTGTTTGCTGCCGCGGTATACTGTGGCGTAATTTTTCAGATTAAAATATCAGCTAAAGCCAATGCAAAAATACGATATCAAAACCTTCCAGGGAATGATCCTAGCATTACAGGATTACTGGGCACAAAACGGCTGTACTATCGTTCAGCCACTCGATATGGAAGTAGGTGCGGGTACATCGCACCCAATGACATGTTTGCGTGCACTTGGCCCAGAGCCAATGTCTACTGCATACGTTCAACCATCACGTCGTCCAACTGATGGTCGCTATGGTGAAAACCCGAACCGCCTTCAACATTACTACCAGTTTCAAGTTGCGTTAAAACCGTCGCCAGATAACATTCAGGAGCTTTACTTAGGCTCTTTAGAAGTATTGGGTGTTGACCCTCTAGTACACGATATTCGCTTCGTAGAAGACAACTGGGAAAACCCAACATTGGGTGCGTGGGGTCTAGGTTGGGAAGTGTGGTTAAACGGTATGGAAGTAACTCAGTTTACTTATTTCCAGCAAGTAGGTGGCCTTGAGTGTAAGCCTGTAACAGGTGAAATCACTTATGGCATTGAGCGTTTAGCGATGTACATTCAAGAAGTAGATTCAGTATATGACCTGGTTTGGAACCATGCGCCAGATGGTAGCAAGGTTACTTACGGTGATATTTTTCATCAAAACGAAGTGGAACAATCGACTTATAATTTTGAACACGCTGACGTTGATTTCTTATTTAGCTTCTTTGATCAATGTGAAAAAGAATCACAAGAATTATTAGCGCTAGAAACACCGTTACCACTTCCGGCATATGAGCGCATTTTGAAAGCGGCGCACGCATTTAACTTATTAGATGCACGTAAAGCAATTTCAGTGACAGAACGTCAACGCTATATCCTTCGTATTCGCAACCTTACTAAAGCAACTGCAGAAGCGTATTACGCATCGCGTGAAGCGTTAGGTTTTCCTATGTGTAAAAAAAGTGGTGAGGAGAAGTAATCATGGCGAAAGAATTTTTAATTGAATTAGGCACTGAAGAATTACCACCAACACAGCTTCGTACGCTAGCGGAAAGCTTTGCATCAAATTTTGAAGCAGAGTTAAAAGCTGCAGAGTTAAGTCATGAAGGCGTAAAGTGGTTCGCTGCACCGCGCCGTTTAGCGCTAAAAGTAGCGGCACTTGCTGAGTCTCAATCTGACAAAGTGGTTGAAAAACGTGGCCCGGCAATTTCAGTTGCATTTGATGAAGACGGTAATGCCACAAAAGCGGCACAAGGTTGGGCGCGCGGTAATGGTATTACAGTTGAGCAAGCTGACCGTTTAAAAACAGAAAAAGGCGAATGGCTTTTATTCAAACAAGAAGTAAAAGGTAAAGCGACTAGCGAAATAATCGTTGACCTTGCAGCGCAAGCACTCGCTAAATTACCAATCGCTAAGCCAATGCGTTGGGGTAACAAAACGACGCAATTTATTCGTCCAGTTAAAACACTTACTATGCTAATGGGCAGTGATATAGTTGCTGGTGAGATTTTAGGTGTTGCATCAGACCGTATTATTCGTGGCCACCGCTTTATGGGTGAACAAGAGTTTACTATTGATTCTGCAGAGCAATATCCAGCGATTCTAGAAGAACGTGGTAAAGTAATGGCGGATTACGAAGCACGTAAAGCGATTATTCTTGCCGATGCACAAAAGGCTGCACAAGCTGTAGGTGGTATCGCGGACTTAGAAGATGACTTAGTTGAAGAGGTAACTTCGCTTGTTGAATGGCCTGTTGTACTGACGGCTAAGTTTGAAGAAGAGTTCTTAAAAGTACCTTCAGAAGCACTAGTGTACACCATGAAAGGTGACCAGAAATACTTCCCAGTTTACGACGAAAACAAAAAGTTATTACCAAACTTTATCTTTGTTTCGAACATTGAATCAAAAGAGCCTCGTTACGTAATAGAAGGTAACGAGAAAGTGGTTCGTCCTCGTTTAGCGGACGCTGAGTTCTTCTTTAATACCGACCGTAAACGCCCATTAATTGATCGCTTACCTGAGTTAGACCAGGCTATTTTCCAAAAACAGCTTGGTACCATTAAAGATAAAACTGACCGCATTACCGAGCTTGCTGGTTACATTGCTGAACAAATTGAAGCAGACGTTGAAAAATCTAAACGTGCAGGTTTACTGGCAAAGTGTGACCTTATGACATCAATGGTATTCGAATTTACCGATACGCAAGGTGTGATGGGGATGCACTATGCAACGCACGACGGTGAAGATGCGGAAGTAGCGAAAGCACTTTACGAGCAATACATGCCGCGTTTTGCAGGCGACGAGTTACCAAGCACAGGTGTATCAGCTGCAGTTGCGATGGCTGATAAACTCGATACGATTGTGGGTATCTTCGGTATTGGTCAAGCGCCAAAAGGCTCTGACCCATTTGCGCTACGCCGTGCATCACTAGGTGTATTGCGTATTATTGTTGAAAAGGGCTATAACCTAGACCTAGTAGATTTAATTGCAAAAGCAAAATCGCTATTTGGCGATAAGCTTAGCAACGACAATGTTGAATCTGATGTAATTGATTTTATGCTTGGTCGTTTCCGTGCTTGGTATCAAGACGAAGGCTTTAGTGTTGACATTATTCAAGCAGTATTAGCACGTCGTCCAACTAAGCCTGCGGACTTTGACCAACGCGTTAAAGCGGTATCTCACTTCCGTGAATTAGACGCAGCAGAAGCGCTTGCAGCGGCTAACAAGCGTGTAGGTAATATCTTGGCTAAGAATGAAGCAGAACTTGCTGAGACTCTTAATGAGAGCCTGTTAGCTGAAGACGCTGAAAAGCAATTAGCAGAGAAAATTGTGCACTATCAAGTGGAGCTAGCGCCAGCATTTGCAGCACATGATTACCAAACTATTTTGGCAAGTCTTGCAGATTTACGTGAAGTCGTTGATACCTTCTTTGATAACGTAATGGTGATGGCTGACGATGAAGCAGTGAAACTAAATCGTTTAACAATGCTGAGTCAGTTAAGAAGTTTATTCTTACAAGTAGCGGATATTTCACTGTTACAAAAGTAAGTAAAACGCATAGAAAAAGCCGGTCTAATCACCGGCTTTTTTATTTTAAAGTTACTTATTCAGTATTTAGCTTAGTTATAGCCGAAATATTCGCAACAGGTACAAAAGCCGCTTGCATAAAATTATACGATATTTAGTATAGTAATTAAGCTTAGAAAATCGCGGATAACAACAATGAAAAGAGCATCACTTTCAATTATGGCACTTGCTAGCTTAGTACTAGTTGGTTGCTCAAGCACAGACGATAGCCTATTAGAACAAACAAGCAATGTGGGTAATGTTGATACCACACTATATCTACGTGGTGACTTCACTTTATGGGAAGCGCAAAAAGCTTATCAATTAACACAGCAGACAGCCAATGTTTACAGCACAAAAGTTAAGTTTGGCTCAATTGGTAAAGCATACGAGTTTAAAGTAGCTGACGCTAATTGGACGCAAGGGTATAACTGTGGTTTTAAAAATGAAGACTTAGATAAGTTTTTAGAAGTTGGTATTCCAGTACAAGCAAACTGCGACAGTGTGTATAACTATTTTAGTTTTACGCCTTATGAGGCGGGTTGGTATGAAGTATCAATAAACTTCCGCAACAAAAGTACGCCGCTGGTAACGATTAACCAAATTTTTGAATAGGCAACTGAGCTAAATTAAACAAGCTCTCATCTTACCTATGAGCAATAAAAAAGGGCATTTAAAGCCCTTTTTTTATTAAATATTTGTATGGTTCATTTTCCACTTCTTGAGCCAGCAAGGTGTGATCCATAAAACGACAAAATTTGGGAATGTCGCGCGTTGTTGATGGGTCGTCGGCAATCACTACTAAAGTCTCGCCATGTTCCATTTTCCTGATAGCACCACGCACCATCATTACCGGTTCAGGGCAACGTAAGCCAATTGCATCAAGCGTGTGATCTGCATTTGAAAAGTCAGTCATGGAAAATTTAGCTCTGTTAAAAAGTAGAGGCGGAATTGTAGGTGGCTAAGCTCATGTTGTAAACCGTAGTGTTTAAAAAAGAGAATTAGCGGCTATAAGCTAAAGATAATATCAACAGAAGAATATGTAGATTAAATGACATCAATCTTATGATTACCTGCTCGTTCAAGCTAAAAGTAATCGAAATGCACCCGGGTTTATAGGCTGTCAATTTTAGCTCATGTCATTTTTGCATAGAGTTTTCACTCTTATAAGTGCATACTATTCTGAATTTATTAGCTAAAACAAGGAATGTTAAAGTGAAGCTTAAATCAGCTTTATTACTTTCTGTTATCTTTCTTACACTCACCGCTTGTGGTGGTTCATCCAATGATAATCCAAAGCCACCAACAGTTGCTGTTGATATAACGCCTGATTCATTTACATTTATTCCTCACATGAATGTTGAGACTAAGGTGTGGCATGAATCAAATATTGAATCTGTCGTAGGCATCGATAATTCAGTTCCCATAGTGATTAGTAATGGTGAATATCGAATAAATGGTGGCGATTATACCTCTGAAACTGGCACTATTAACAATGGTGATACACTTCAAATACGTGTAAAAGAAGAGCAGTTTTACACGGTTAAAAGGGCAAGGGTAACGGTTGGTAATTACCAAACGGAATTTAGAATATCGACTCATAAGCAAAGTATTACGCCAAAACCCTTTGCGTTTATTTCTCAAGATGAAGCTCCAGCAAATCAATGGATTGAGTCTAACACTGTAACTATCCAAGAAACCTCAACACAAACAGCATGGTTTTACGATGTTCCTATAACGATAGAGGGCGGTGAGTACCGAATAAATGGCGGTGAGTATACGTCACAACCGGGTGTAGTAAACGACCAAGATAAGTTACAGCTTAGGGTGATTTCAGAGCAATATGGCTCAAGCAAAACAGCAGAGGTTACGGTTGGTGATTATAGTGCTTCGTTTATTGTTACTACCAGGTCGGCACCAGACACTAAACCCAACACTCTTCAGTTTTCACCTCTTATTAATGTAGACGTAAAGGTATGGCATGAGTCAAATATCGAGACAGTTTCAGGTATCAATGTACCTGTTTCTGTAGCTGTGACTGATGGTGAATATCGAATCAATGGTGGCGATTATACCTCTGAAACTGGCACTATTAACAATGGTGATACACTTCAAATACGTGCAAAAGAAGAGCAGTTTTACACGGTTAAAAGGGCAAGGGTAACGGTTGGTAATTACCAAACGGAATTTAGAATATCGACTCATAAGCAAAGTATTACGCCAAAACCCTTTGCGTTTATTTCTCAAGATGAAGCTCCAGCAAATCAATGGATTGAGTCTAACACTGTAACTATCCAAGAAACCTCAACACAAACAGCATGGTTTTACGATGTTCCTATAACGATAGAGGGCGGTGAGTACCGAATAAATGGCGGTGAGTATACGTCACAACCGGGTGTAGTAAACGACCAAGATAAGTTACAGCTTAGGGTGATTTCAGAGCAATATGGCTCAAGCAAAACAGCAGAGGTTACGGTTGGTGATTATAGTGCTTCGTTTATTGTTACTACCAGGTCGGCACCAGACACTAAACCCAACACTCTTCAGTTTTCACCTCTTATTAATGTAGACGTAAAGGTATGGCATGAGTCAAATATCGAGACAGTTTCAGGTATCAATGTACCTGTTTCTGTAGCTGTGACTGATGGTGAATATCGAATCAATGGTGGCGATTATACCTCTGAAACTGGCACTATTAACAATGGTGATACACTTCAAATACGTGCAAAAGAAGAGCAGTTTTACACGGTTAAAAGGGCAAGGGTAACGGTTGGTAATTACCAAACGGAATTTAGAATATCGACTCATAAGCAAAGTATTACGCCAAAACCCTTTGCGTTTATTTCTCAAGATGAAGCTCCAGCAAATCAATGGATTGAGTCTAACACTGTAACTATCCAAGAAACCTCAACACAAACAGCATGGTTTTACGATGTTCCTATAACGATAGAGGGCGGTGAGTACCGAATAAATGGCGGTGAGTATACGTCACAACCGGGTGTAGTAAACGACCAAGATAAGTTACAGCTTAGGGTGATTTCAGAGCAATATGACTCAAGCAAAACAGCAGTGGTTACGGTTGGTGATTACCAAACGGAATTTAGAATATCGACTCATAAACAAAATATTACGCCAAAACCCTTTGCGTTTATTTCTCAAGATGAAGCTCCAGCAAATCAATGGGTTCAATCTAACATTGTAATTATCGAAGAAACGCCTGAAAAAACAGCAAGGTTTTACGATGTTCCTATAACGATAGAGGGCGGCGAGTACCGAATAAATGGCGGTGAGTATACGTCACAACCGGGTGTAATAAATGACCGAGATAAGTTACAGCTTAGGGTGATTGCAGAGCAATATGACTCAAGCAAAACAGCAGTGGTTACGGTTGGTGATTACAGTACTTCGTTTGTGGTCTCTATTGCACCAGATACAACACCCGATGACTTTAGTTTTACCGAAAAAAGAGAGCAACAAGTTAATTCTTGGGTTGAGTCGGATGCCGTTACTATTACAGGATTAAATGCCCCGGCACAGGTGAATATATTTCATAATGATTACCCTTCCAGTGTAGGCATGAGTATCGATGGAAAAGAGTACGGTCGTACTGCAACCATAAATAACAACCAAACTTTACGCGTACGCTTAAAGCCTCTAGATTATGGAGAATATAAGCTAGTTTTAAATATTGGTGGTAAACAAGCTGACTTTGTTGTGTCAACGATAACTGAAGGCAATGACAGTGTTCCTGAACAATTTAATTTTACGCCAAAAACTAATCAGCCAGTTAACGAATGGATACAATCTGATGAAATAGTTATTACAGGTTTAGACACGAAATCCAAAATATTATCTTTATCAGATGGAGCGGCTGTATCGGTAAATGATTCCATATTTTATAGCTTAGATGAGTTAAGTGCAGCTAACATAAAAGTATTTAATGGCACTAGGGTCATTGTTATGACCAAACTAACTAATTTATTCCGTAATAAAACTGTGTCATTGAATATTGGCGGTGTAACAGGTTACTTTGACGTAACAGCAAAGCCTTTAGACAAGCAGGTGCTAACGATAGGTAGAAATGGTACGCAAAAAGCGCTTTATACACATACAGTAGCAAGCAGTGCAGAAAGCAAAGCAGTAAGCTACTTTTCAATTGATTCTGGTCGGGAAGACAATCAGAGGCACTTTGTATACAAGGATAAGCTCTATTATTATGATAGCGCAGCTGGAGGTATTAATAGCTATGACTTTAATACTGGAGAAATAAAACAGCTAATTAGTTCTTCTGGCTTAAAAAGTTTTGATGGAATATATAATAATAAGCTTATATATAAGTGGGGATATTCTACTCCCTTTTCTTGGCCATGGGAAGATACAGCCTATTATGCCTCGATGTACGCAATAGACTTATTGGGGGGGGCGCATAACCTTATTCATGACACCGTTTATAATTACTCCTCCGCTGGGCGTGGCGATACTAGTGAAACTCTATATATGAATAGCAACATTGTTTTATTTGGCCAAAGTTATTATGACGGTTTTGCTGCGCTTACCGCATATAGGTATGTGCTTAAATCACTCGATGGGGACGTTTTATTTGAGACAGAGAAAGACAGTGTATCGCACATAGATAATATTAAAGAATTAATTTCAGCATATGGAGAAACAGCCAGTTACTTTAGTATTGATGCCAGAAATTGTTTTCATAAAGTATACCTAGATGCTAGCTCTGTTAATGAGCATTGTTATGACGATTTTTATATAGATAGCTTATTTCTACTTGATGAGCAGTTGTTTTTACGTGGCCGCTACAACAGCAGCTCAGAGCTTGGTATTTATAAATTATCAGAAGATCATGAGTCATTATCCTTAATAACCGAGCATCAAGCCGGCGATATCAAGGTTTATTCTGTAGCGAAAGGTAAACTTTTCTTTATTATTAACCAGTCTCTTTATCAGTTTGATGGCCAAACTAGCTCTGTAGTGCAGGAAAACGTCTTTTCACAAAGCGCTACTGGGATAAAAATAGGTGCAACAAACAATCAACTTTTCTTAATTTATTATGAACCTGAATCAGGTGAAAGGACGATTAAGGCTTATGACATTAATACACTTTCGACTGAGGCAATAAAAGCAGGTAGTTCGAGTTCTTCTGTTTCGTTTTATGACAATTTTGTATTGTTAGAAGGACGTTCTGAGGCTTGGATATCAGATGGGACGTCGCAAGGTACAATTAAGCTACCTCATGGCTACAGCACTTTTGTAGTGAAGGATGCACTGTATCTTTACAAAGAAGAAAAAATATATGAATTTACTATTTCAGAGACGGAGTTAAAAGAGGTTTATTCTGGTCCTATAATTGGATTAGAGACACAAGAACAACACTTAACCTTTATGACAAGAGATGTTACCGGCCTTAAGTTCCATTCTATTGAACCAGCATCTGGAGATATAAACGTTACTACATTAATGTCTGAGCATGGGCAACTATTTAATATAAATAAAAGCTGGGTGGTTGCCTATCCTAATAAATTATTCCAATCAACTACAGGCCGTTACATGGATCGTTTAGATGCGAATAAGTATGCAGATGCCAGGGCTTGGTTGGCTACATCGAATGACTTATATTTTATTGCGAATAGTAAAGAGGATAATAATGTTAATGAGATTTTGGTTAATTTAAATGTTCAAGACGAGTCAACATTTACAGATATTATGTTGGAAGCAAAGGTTGTTCCTGGAACACGGCTTGTGGGTAATGAAGGGGGAGTGCTGATTGATAATTTACAGGCCTCAACTCCGGGTTTATCTGGTAATCAAGCGTTTGCTGTAAAGTACTCAGATGATCAAGAGTTCACAACCTACAACGTGATAGCAGATGATTTTACCGTACGTTACTCAGACATAAAACCAGCAAAATTACTGCATAGTGAGGCAAGTATAGTAAATGGAACAGTATACGTAACGTTTACGCTTGAAACCATAAATGGAAACCTAGGATATGGTATTTTAAATTACACTGATTCTGATTACGACTTGGTATTTTATGAGGAGATGTCAGGGGTAATCGACCAGCAAAATGTGATAACGAATCTTGGTCAAAATGAAGAACTCTTGATGTTTGCAATAAACGATCGCACAGCGAATACGTTACGTTTTATGGAATATGATGCAATATCTCAAGAAACAACAACAAGGTTAATTGCATTAGATTCTATATCGCTTTGCGGCACTTCATGCGAGCAATTAGCGGTGCATGTACAGGGAGATAACTGGTTAGTGCAAACTAATATTGGATTGTTTGAGATTAGCCAGCAAAATGGGGTAATCAATACATTGATTCAAGAGCCTGTAAAATTAATACCAACAGATCTTGGCGCATTTTTTATCGCAACAAGTAGCGCCATTTGGTATTACGAAACTCAGTCGCTAAATTTAGTTATAGACAAAGGAATTTTAGGAATAGACCAATTTGATTTGGCGTTTGAAGGTAAATTTTTGATGTTGGACAATAACCTAATATTTACACTAAACGAACGACTTTGGAAAACTGATGGCACTGCAGAAGGAACTCTGATTATGGATGAAAACTTGCAGATAGATAGTCACTCTCTCTCAGTCCTACATTAAGCACTTATAAAAAGCTCCCTAGTGGAGCTTTTTTGTTTTTAAAGTTAAATTTTATACTTATCTGTATAGCTTGTGCTTTGTTTAAGTACTTGTTTTAAAATGACAACTTTTTATTTTTTGACTGGTGTTGTAGAATAAGTGCACAACTTTATTAACATGGAGAGTTAAGTATCAGCTATTTAGCCTCTTATGCTTGGAACCTTTTTAATGCCCAAGCGCTTTCATCGTTTCAAATTATTCAATTAAAGGAAGCTTCTAATGGAATTTAGAAATACATTATACATAGTTTTTGTATGCTCAATAATTTTAGGTTGTGGTAATTCCTCTGATAAAGAGGATAAACCACCGATTATTGTTACGGATACAACTCCAAATGAATTTCAATTTTCAAGCAAGTCAGACTTGGAAATTAATCAGTGGATAGAATCTGAATCCATCGTCATATCGGGTATCAATACCAAAACACCAATAAGTATCGAAGGGGGAGAATACCGAATAGAGAACGGCAGCTTTACCGAACAAAATGGATCAGTTACTAATAATCAAACCATAACTGTTCGAACTCAATTAACAGAATATGGCACTAGTAAAATAGTAAATATAAACGTAGGTGGAGTAAGTGCAGATTTTTCGGTATCAGCAATAGCTTCCGATACTACTCCTGATGACTTTGATTTTGAGGCAAAAGTTGACCAAGATAAAAATGCTTGGATTGAGTCGGAGAGCATAGTTATTGCAGGAATTAATGCTCCAACGCCAGTCTCTATTGAAAACGGAGAGTTTAGAATAGAGGGTGGTGAGTATCAAAATGGCGATGCGTTCATCGAGAACAATCAGACTTTGCAAGTCAGAGTAAAAACAGCGGATACATTTGCAACAATACAAAAAGCAAATGTAACCGTAGGTGATAAAGTTAGTGAATTCAGAGCTGTCACGATCGCCAATGTGCTCTTTTTAGGTGCGGATGAATCGTATGGTAGAGAGTTAAGACAAACGAGCTTAACGCCTCAAAGCGCCGAACTTGTGACAGATGTTAATATTGAATTTGACAGTGAAAGTGGGGGAACGGCAGACTTTGCTGGTGATATTTTCCATTTAGCAGCTTCGACCTTAATGATAGATGAAAACGGAATTTGGCAAGTCAGCAATGATAATAATAATGCAATTAAAAAATTCGATTTTGAAGCTGAAGGAATCGTAGTCTCAGAGTCGTATAAGGCTTCGGATAATTACTTATATTTCAATGCCGCACCAATTGAAAATAGAGTTGAGCGAGAATTTAATGTGTTCGATTGGTTTGGGTGGCAAGTGTGGAAAACCGATGGAGAAACACTGGAAGTCGTTTCTACTCCTAGCAGCAGCTTTATTCGAATAGGTATAACAATAGGCGATACTTCTGTTGGTTTAGTTCACACTTCAAAGGAATGGCATAGTGAAAAGTTTACGGTCTATTCTGAAATTCATAATACAGCTAAAGAATATAAATTAAGTAATAATAGTTGGGATAATTACCTTGTTTTTGCTGCAGGTGATGAGTACTACATTGTAGATGAAAATATAAGGTCTGGTTTGAAAGCTTGGTTGGTAACATTCGATGGAATGACTGAGATACTTGATATTGAGGAGCATTATGGCACTGGAGAACATGGAAGTTCGAATGCAGACAGAGCTTACTTTGTTGGTTCTTACAATGATGGTGCCGTTTTATTTGTAAATGATAGAAAAAATAGCAACGAAGACTACTGGTATTTTGACTCTGTAGAGGGAAACCTGACCAAGCTTTTAACAATATCCCATGATGACATTAAAGATCTAGGTATAGGTTTTGGTGTGCACCAACTTGAAAATAATGTATTGCTATACAATCAAAGAAATGGGCTTTATCTATTTGATATTGAGAGCAACACTGTATCGTTAAAAACAACTGATGCCGTGTATAGTATAGAAAGTGTTGACGATAACGTTTTCGTGTTTTCTAAAAATGCGGTCTCATTGTTTAAAAATGGTAAATTAACGTCATTGATTGATTCAGATACAATCGGAAGTGGCTCGTTTGAATTGCTTCACACTTTGGAAGGTCGTAATAGCCATTTAAAAAATATAAGTGTCACACCTGTAGGCTCTAGTGTTGTATTTGTACTTAATGGTCGTTTATGGATGAGTGATGGCTCCCCTGAGGGGACTTTGCAACTAGAAGATAATTTAGTGCTAGATGCGTCAAATATCGTATCCGTAAAGTAATAAAAAAGGCGCTGCTCTTTCGAGACAGCGCCTTATCACCAAGAATAAATCGGTTCTTGTTTAAACCTTACGGGCGTTCAAAAATAGTTGCGATGCCTTGGCCTAAACCAATACACATGGTTGCAAGACCATATTTCGCGTCTTTATCTTCCATAAGATTAATAAGCGTGGTGCTGATACGTGTGCCTGAACAACCCAGTGGGTGACCAAGTGAAATAGCACCACCATTTAGGTTAACTTTTTCGTCAACCACTTCAGTTAAGCCTAAGTCTTTTAGTACTGGTAACGCTTGTGCTGCAAATGCTTCGTTTAGCTCTGCTACACCAATATCATCAATGGTTAAGCCAGCTGCTTTTAATGCCTTTTTAGAAGCAGGAACAGGACCGTAACCCATGATTGATGGATCGCAACCCGCAACACCCATAGCTTTTACTTTTGCACGAATAGTTAAGCCAAGTTCCTTAGCTTTTTCTTCGCTCATAATAAGCATTGCAGATGCGCCATCTGAAAGCGCTGATGATGTACCAGCTGTTACAGTACCATTTGCTGGGTCAAACACTGGGCGAAGCTGTGAAAGGCCTTCTACAGTTGTTTCAGGACGAATTACTTCGTCGTCTTCAACTAAGATCATTGCACCGTCAGCATCGTGGCCAGTAATAGGGTAGATTTCATTTTTGAAACGACCTTCAACGGTTGCTGCGTGAGCGCGAGCATGAGAACGCGCTGCAAACTCATCTTGTTGCTGACGAGAAATGCCATGCTGCTTACCTAAGTATTCAGCAGTTAAACCCATCATGCCTGCCGCTTGTGCTACTGACTTTGATAAACCCGGGTGGAAATCCACACCGTGGTTCATTGGTACGTGACCCATGTGTTCAACACCACCAACTAGGTAAACATCACCACAGCCAGTCATAATTGCACGTGCTGCATCGTGTAATGCTTGCATCGATGAACCACATAAACGGTTAACCGTAGTGGCTGGTACGCTGTGAGGAATACCTGCTAGAAGCTGCGCATTACGTGCAACGTTAAAGCCTTGCTCTAGGGTTTGTTGTACACAACCCCAGTAGATATCATTAATATCAGCTGGATTTAAAGCAGGGTTACGTTCAACTAGCCCTTTCATTAATTGTGCACTTAAATCTTCGGCACGTACGTTTCTAAAAACACCGTTTTTAGAACGACCCATAGGGGTACGAATACAATCAACAATTACTGGTGTTTTCATATTATGCACCCTCTACTGAATAAAATTGACGACCTTCTTCTGCCCACTGACGCGTGATATCAGAAACTTGGTAAATCGCACCTAAGTGTGCGTATTGATCCGCTTTTGCTACAAAGTTAGCTAACCCAATTTGGTCTAAATAACGGAAAGCACCACCTCTGAATGGAGGGAAGCCTAAGCCGTAAATAAGCGCCATATCTGCTTCTTGTGGTGAAGCAACAATGTTTTCTTGTAAACACAGAAGTACTTCGTTCAGCATAGGGATCATACAGCGGTCGATGACTTCTTCTTTGCTAAACTCTTTAGGTGCATCGCAAATAGTGCTTAGTAGCGCAATTGCATCTGCATCTTTTGCTTTCTTAGGCTTACCTTTACGGTCAGGTGCATATTGGTAAAAACCTTTACCGTTCTTCTGACCAAAACGACTTTCTTTAACAAGTAGTGCAACAGGATCTTTTTCTTGTTCAGCCATACGCTCAGGGAAACCGTCTGCCATTACACCTGTACAGTGATTTGCTGTATCAAGACCAACAACATCAAGCAGGTAAGCAGGACCCATTGGCCAGCCAAATACGTTTTCCATTACTTTATCTGCTTTCGCAAAATCTGCACCTTCAACCACTAATTGGTTAAAACCGGCAAAGTAAGGGAAAAGAACACGGTTAACAAAGAACCCTGGGCAGTCATTTACAACAATCGGTGACTTACCAAGTTTTAATGCGTAATCAACAACGGTATTAATGGTTTCATCAGATGTTTTTTCACCGCGAATAATTTCAACTAGTGGCATACGATGCACAGGGTTAAAGAAGTGCATACCACAGAAATTTTCTGGCTTTTCAAGGGCGCTTGCTAACTCATCAATACGAATTGTTGAGGTATTTGATGTCAGCACTGTGCCTTCAGGCATGTCTTTTTCTAGTTGAGAAAGAACTGCTTGTTTAATCTTTGGGTTTTCAACAACCGCTTCAACAATGATGTCGGCTTTTTTAACATCGTCATCGCTTAGCGTTGGTTTGATTGCTCCTAAAGTTGCAACCATTTGCTCAAGCTTCATATGACCGCGTTGAACTTTATTGCCAAGCAGTTTTGACGCTTCTTGCATACCAAGGTCAAGTGCAGCTTGGTTGATGTCTTTCATGATGATTGGCGTGCCTTTATAAGCAGACTGGTATGCAATACCGCCACCCATAATACCTGCACCCAATACCGCCGCTTGCTTGATATCAGTTGAACTGTTCTTAGCAAGTTTGCGTGCTTTAGACTTAATAAATTGGTCTGCCAGGAAAATACCCACTTGCGCAGCTGCTTCCTCGGTTTTAGCCAGCTTAGCAAAGTTCATATTCTCAATTGCCATTGCTTCAGTGCGGCCATGGTTTGCAGCAGCTTTAATTGTTGCAACAGCCATCAGCGGAGAAGGGTAATGGCCTTTTGTTTTACCCAATACCATGCCTTGCGCTGTTGCAAAGCTCATGCCTTGCTCCATTTGGTTCATAGCAAGCGGGTCTAACTTCGCTTGGCGTTTTGTTTGCCAATCTAGTTTACCGTTTGCTGCTAGTTCAACCATCTTGATAGCTGCATCAACTAGCTTGTCTTTTGCTACAACGGCATCAACTGCACCTACAGCAAGCGCTTGCTTAGCACGGTGTTCTTTACCTGTTGTAATCCACGTCATGGCATTATCTGCACCGATAATACGCGGTAGACGAACTGTACCACCGAAGCCTGGCATAATGCCTAATTTAACTTCTGGTAAGCCCATTTTTAGTTCTTCACTTGCTACGCGGAAGTCAGTAGCAAGTACCCATTCACAACCACCACCAAGGGCCATGCCATTGATTGCAGAAATCGTTGGGAAAGGTAAATCTTCGAGTAGGTCGAAAACGTCAGTGGCATTTTTAATCCACTGAGTTAGTTCTTCTTCAGATTTTTTAAAGGTAGGTAAAAATTCAAAAATGTCAGCACCAACAATAAAGTGATCTTTATCACTGGTGAAAATCATACCTTTAATGTCTTTGTTAGCAGCTAGCTCTTTTAATGCAGCGCCACAGTCGCTAAGAGTTTGCTGAGAAAGCTTATTTACTGAGCCTGGAACACAGAACTTAAACTCAGCAATGTTGTCTTTAACAAAAGCAACCTGAAAAGATTCGCTTTGAAATAGCATATTATTGCTCCCTAATTTCTCGCACCGCAACTGGTACGATGAGTTTGGTTTTTACGCAGTGTCGCTTCTTTGCGATTAAATTGCAATTAAAATTTTAGTTGGCTTTTTACATAAGATTAAAAACTGGACAAAAAAATTAACGTAAGTGTTGTCAGTGGTCGTATCAATAAGAGGATTAAGCTTAAAAGGCTGACGTTTAGGTTTGCATTGATTAAGATGGCATTACTGCAGTTAGCGTAGACGCTAGAATTATGCAGCGCATTTTTAAATTTATTTAAATAGATAACCACAGCGCCTTTTATTTCTGTGGTAAAGAGAGCAAAACAGTGAAAAAATCGGTGATTTTAACAGCGCTTGTTAGCTTAGTACTTTCTTCTTCAGCGTTGAACGCAAGTGCGGATAAAGCCGCGCACAAAGACTTCTTAGCACTTGAAAAACTCGCTAAGAAAAATGATAAACGCGATTTTTATCGCGCGTTAAAACAGTCGTCACATCCGCTAGCGCCTTATGCTGAGGCCACTTATCTTGCTAATTCCCCATGGCTTGCTAACCAGCAAGAAATTAAAAAATTTTTAGATACCTATCAAGGCACACCACTTGAGTGGAAAGTGCGTTACGCATGGTTAGACAATTTAAAGAAAAGTAATAAAAAAGCACTTTATATTGATGCTTATCGTCCGACCAGAAAAGCTGAGTATCAATGCACCTACCTAAACTATCAGTTACAACTTGGTGCACCTAAAGAGGCCATTTTTAACCAAGTGGATGAGCTTTGGAGCGTTGCTAAATCACAGCCTAAAGAATGTGATGTGCTTTTTTCAAAATGGAAAAAAGCAGGGCATTTAAATCAAGAACTGGTGTGGCAACGTATTACCAAGGTATCGGAGAAAGGCAATACCAGTTTGTTAGCCTATCTGAGTCGTTTGCTACCGAAGAACGAGCGTTACTTGGCTGATTTGTATAAAACAGTAAGACGAGATCCATCCGCCGCCGCAGGGCTTTATCGCTTTAAAAAACGTACTGATAAAGAAGGCCAAATAGCACTTTATGGCGTTAAACGTTTGGTTTGGCGCGACCGCGATTTAGCGATTCGTGCATGGCAAAAGCTTGAAAACATGTTCGATTATACAGAGCAACAAAAGCAGTCGCTGTATTATATTTTTGCGCTTTCGTTGGCGTCGGGAAAACATAAAGAAGCAAAGTTTTACTTAAATAAAGTGGCACCAAAAAGGCACGATAGTAAGCTAATGCAGTGGCAACTTAGTAATATGTTGCGCGAGCAAGACTGGCAAGGGGTTATTGCCTATTCAACGGGTAAAACACTGAATAATGGTTATCGATACTGGTTGGCATATGCATATCATAAGATTGGTGACGCGCAGAGGGCAAATCAGTTATGGAAAGAGCTAGCTAAAAAGCGCGATTACTACGGCTTTTTAGCGGCGTCAAGGTTAGATTTAGCGGTTTCGCTTGAATACCAACCCGTGGTTGTTGACCCTCAAACACAAAAACTTGTTAGTGAAAGCCCCGGCTTTAAACGTGCCAAAGCATTGTATGAATTAGATCGTTTTTACTCAGCGCGCCGTGAATGGAATTCGCTAATTGCAGGCTCTACCGATGATGAAAAGCTCGCAGCAGCCAGTTTAGCGAATGATATGGGGTGGCATGATAGTGTTATTCGTGTGATGAGCCAACTAAAGGCTTACAATATGCTTGATTACCGTTTTCCTACGCCTTACAGCGATCAGTTTGAGCGTTTTAGTAGCCGTAGTAAAGTTGATAAAACATGGGCTTATGCGATTTCACGACGTGAAAGCTCATTTGCCTCAGATGCTCATTCAAGCGCGGGGGCAATTGGTTTAATGCAGCTATTGCCAAGCACCGCACGCTACGTAAATAAAGGCAGCGTCAGCCGTAATCAACTTAAAAAGCCTCATATTAATATTCGTTTGGGCACGCAGTATCTCAAGTATTTAAAGAAAAAAAGCAAAGGTAACGAAGTGATTGCAACAGCCTCGTATAATGCGGGTTATCACAAAGTGAAACGCTGGTTACCTCAAGAAGCGGTAGATTTTGATCTATGGGTTGAAGCAATACCGTATCGTGAAACACGTGAGTACGTAAAAAATGTTTACGCTTATCGTCAAGTGTATGCAACGCGCTCAGGCAATAAAGAAAACCTATTTGATGAACTCATTTCAATGAAAATCAAAAGGTAGTTTTGGCAAATATATTGCTAATCAATTTACAGAGTAAGTGTTTTCGATTTTTGTCCACCCCTTAAGAATGGTGGACCAAGATGATACACTTGTTTTTAGAACACACTGAACTGGATTAATAATGGATAAACTTTCAACAACTTATGCAGCGCATATAGCAACCTTACAGTCACGTACCAAAGATGTTTTAGCGCGTGAAGGACTTGATGGTCTGATCATTCACTCAGGTCAAGCAAAACGCCAATTCTTAGATGATATGGATTACCCATTTAAAGTAAATCCGCAGTTTAAAGCTTGGTTACCTGTGATTGATAATCCTCATTGCTGGTTAGTGGTAAACGGCGTTGATAAGCCAAAATTGATTTTCTATCGCCCTGTAGACTTTTGGCATAAAGTGCCTGATGAGCCAAGTGACTTCTGGGCTGAATACTTTGATATTTGTTTATTAAAATCTCCAGAGCAAGTTGAGCAATTACTGCCTTATGATAAAGAAGGTTTTGCTTATATTGGTGAGTATATTGAAGTAGCGAAAGCGTTAGGGTTTAATGCAATTAACCCAGAAGGCGTTTTAAACTACTTACACTACCACCGTGCTTATAAAACAGATTACGAGCTAGTTTGTTTACGTGAAGCAAACCGTTTAGCAGTACTTGGCCATACAGCGGCGCGCGACGCATTTTTTGCAGGTGGTTCTGAGTACGAAATTCAGCATGCGTATCTTGTTGCAACGCAACATACTGAAAACCAAATGCCTTACGGTAATATTGTTGCCCTTAACAAAAACTGCGCGATTTTACATTACACTCATTTAGATATTGCGAAGCCCGATCAACATTTATCATTTTTGATTGATGCGGGTGCAAACTTTAACGGTTATGCGGCTGATATTACGCGTACTTATGACTTTAAACAGCAAGGTCAGTTTGCAGAGTTAGTGAGTGCGATGAATACGCACCAACAAGCATTATGTGAAGGGTTAAAGCCAGGCATCAAGTACGGTGAGCTTCATTTAGATTGCCATCAGCGAGTAGCGCAAGTTCTAAGTGACTTTAATATTGTTAACTTATCGGCTGATGCCATTGTTGAAAAAGGTATCACAAAGACCTTCTTCCCACATGGTTTAGGCCACCATTTAGGTTTACAAGTTCACGATATGGGTGGTTTTATGGCTGATGCTCGCGGTACGCATCAAGCGCCACCTGAAGGTCATCCATTCTTACGTTGTACGCGCTTAATTGAAGCGAACCAAGTGTTTACCATTGAACCTGGTTTGTACTTTATTGATTCACTGTTAGCCGACTTGGCGCAAACAGATAACAATCAGTATATCAATTGGAAAACCGTTGAGTCGTTTAAGCCATTTGGTGGTATTCGTATTGAAGATAATGTGATTGTGCACCAAGACCGCAATGAAAATATGACACGCGATTTAGGTTTAGCTTAATCTTATTAGCAAGTGATACACTTTAAGGAGTCATTAGGCTCCTTTTTATTTTGTAAGTTATGACTCAAGAATACCAGTACCCAGCAACACGAACCTTGTATCGTGAAGAAATTAAAAAAAGCACGTTTATTGTGCACATTGCCCATACGCCAACTACTGCCGATGCGAAAGCGTTTATTAAAAATATTAATCAAGAATACCCCGACGCACGTCACAACTGTTGGGCACATGTAGCGGGCGAGCCTGGCGGCAGCCATGTATTGGGTTTTTCTGACGATGGTGAACCCAATGGTACGGCGGGCAAGCCAATGTTGAATGTGCTGATGGGCTCAGGCTTGGGAGAAATCACCGCTGTAATCACCCGTTATTTTGGTGGTATTAAGCTAGGCACGGGTGGGTTAGTGCGAGCATATGGTGGCTCGCTTAATAATGCATTGAGTGATATTGAGTTGTTAACTCGTGTACCTATGGTGACGCTACTGGGCGAATCGAGTTATGCACTACAAGGCATAATTGAACAGCATTTTAATAGCCAGTTTAGTGGCAGCAATATCGAGAAAGAATTCTCCGCAAATATTGCATGGCAAATCGCTATCGATGAGCGAAATGCAGAGCAAGCGATCAAAGATATTTATGAAATATCCAATGGTGCTGTTGAGTTAAAGGTAAAACAGTAAGAGAATAGCTTAAAATAGCTCGTTTCATACTCTTGCAATGCAATACAGAACAATAATTAAAATTTTAGGGCAGTTAGTTGCCTTATTCAGTATCACCATGATCCCGCCAGCGCTCGTTTCGCTTATCTATAAAGATGGTGGTGGTGTGCCGTTTGTTCTGGCATTTGTTTTCAGTATTATTATTGGCTTAATAGCCTACTACCCAAACCGCAAGCAAAGAGGGGATTTGAAAGCCCGTGAAGGCTTTTTAATTGTAGTTTTGTTTTGGTTGGTACTAGGCAGCTTTGGTTCGTTACCACTGATCTTTTTAGAAGAACCTAATCTATCTATAGCTGATTCGGTGTTTGAGTCATTCTCAGGCCTTACCACCACAGGGGCGACTGTTCTAACGGGTATTGAATATTTACCGAAAGCGATTTTATTCTATCGTCAGCAACTACAATGGCTCGGTGGTATGGGGATCATTGTACTTGCCGTTGCTGTACTGCCAATGCTTGGTGTTGGTGGCATGCAGCTTTACCGCGCTGAAACACCGGGACCTGTGAAAGACTCGAAAATGACACCGCGCATTGCCGATACAGCAAAACACCTTTGGTACATTTATGTATCTCTTACTGCAGCCTGTACTTTGGCGTATTGGGCGGCAGGGATGAATTGGTTTGATGCCATTTGTCATGCCTTTTCGACTATTGCGATAGGGGGATTTTCTACCTATGATGCATCAATTGGCCATTTTAATAGTCCACTAATTAATATTATTTGTGTGGTGTTTTTATTAATCGCTGCCGTGAACTTTTCACTGCATTATGCGGCAGTAGCTAATAAAAACTTTCGCGTTTATTGGCGTGACCCAGAGCTCAAAGTATTTCTATTTATTCAAACATGTTTAGTGCTTTTGTGTTTCTTTGTGCTTACTTCTGCGGGTATTTATACCTCGACCGATCAGGCATTTGACCAAGCGCTTTTCCAAGCTGTTTCAATTAGTACGACAGCTGGCTTTGCCACCGATAGCTTCTCGCAGTGGCCGTTGTTTTTACCTATCCTACTTATTTTTTCGAGCTTTATTGGCGGTTGTGCAGGCTCAACAGGTGGCGGCATGAAAGTAGTGCGTGTATTCCTGTTGTACTTACAAGGTATTCGCGAGTTAAACCGCTTGGTACACCCACGTGCAATTTACTCTATTAAGCTTGGTCGCAAAGCATTGCCCGATAAGGTAGTCGAAGCTGTATGGGGCTTTTTCTCAGCTTATGCTTTGGTGTTTGTCATCATTATGCTGTGTTTATTAGCAACGGGAATGGACAACATTACGGCATTCTCAGCAACTGCTGCATGCTTAAATAACTTAGGCCCCGGCTTAGGCGATGTAGCAGCGCACTTTGGTGATATCACCGATACAGCAAAATGGATTTTAACGCTTGCGATGGTATTTGGCCGCCTCGAAATCTTCACATTACTCGTATTATTCACCCCAACATTCTGGCGTGGGTGAGACCAGACCGAAACGAAGTTTCGCAGCTGGTCGAACGCGAGAAAGGGATTTCGAGCCGGAATATCGCGTCAGGATGACTTAATATATCGGTCGTCTCTTCCAGACCGGAACAAAGTTTCCCTAGGCGCGAGCGCTTTTCAGGGATGAAAATTACTGCATAACGCGCACGAAATACCGCTTCAAGGATGAAGTTTGACGCACTTTCTAAACGTCAGAATGATTAACTTTAATTCTCTTCAAAAAATAAAAAAGAGCGCATTTGGCGCTCTTTGATTCTGGTTTAAATCTGCTCTGTTAATTAACGCGGCTGAATCGTTAATGGCTCAAGTGTGATGGTTGCATTTGAACTAGCGCCTTTATGATTAGAATAGCGTTGACCTTCAAATAGCGTGTAATACACATCCACATAATCATCATCATTGGTAAACCATGAGTCAGGCATTGCTGCCAGTACTTTATTGGTTAACTGTGGAATGATGGCGTAGCCTTGTACTTCAGGGTCTGGAATCGCTTTAAGAATCTCGGTGGCAACATCAAGTAAGCGGCTCGCAAGTTCTTTGTAGTTAGTGTTGTCATCCTGCTCCATCATTAAAATATCAGCAGCTTGCCAACGGTAGCGGTCCCAATAAATGATAATTTGATTAGGGTTGTAGGTAGTGCCATCGTAATCAAGATAAGGCATATCCACAATATCGAGCACTGGCTCATCACGAGACGGACTCACACCAGTAACAATGCTATACACTTCCGCTTTACCTGATACCCATGGCTCTTCATCATCTTGTAAATGAATGGATTTAAGCACTGAGGTTTGAATTGGATTCGTGGTTGATTGAGTTGTTGAATTCAATGCTAATTTTGGTTCGCTGCTAAACGGTTTTAGCGTTTTTTTGAGTACTGAAATACCTTCCGATAACGCTTGTTTGTTGTCGAGCTCAACAATTAACACGGGGCGTTTAGGTAGCGCGTTTACGGGTAAGTGATAGGTGTTACCTTGGGTATCAAATGCTTCAATAAATTGCCATGATTTCTCATTACCTGCTGGAGCCCATGCAAATAACGGTGTCTCAGACATTAACGAGTTAAGCATGCTTGAGTCAGCAACTCTTAGCTGGGTAATTGAGCTAGGGTTATACGGTAGACCTTTTGCCGAGCGAATACGAGTTTCAACTTGTTTAAGCGTTTGAACCTCTTTGTTTGCTAACGACAGTTCTGAGGTCTCAATGGTTAAATCATAACTCGACGTTGATGCTAAAATGCTTGGTTTTAGACTTGCATAGTTTTCAGCAAATGACAGTGCTAGAGCGCGTTTTTGCTCAGCGATTTGTACTGAACGCTCTTGGCTTGTCGTTTCCATTGCTGCGGCGCTAACAAATGGTAGTGCGAGTGCACTCAGTAATAACGATTTTATTTTTTTATTCATTCACTTGTCTCCAATAGTAGTATTACACATTCATGTGTACCTCTATTAGTTCCAAGTTAGAGTAAATAGTCAATAATGTAACGAAAGGTTAATAAATAAACAGAAATTATAATGAAATGCTTATAAATAAGCCTTTGCAAGGACGTGTTATTTTTACTTTAAATTTATAAGAAAATAGCACTTACTTGGAAGAGCTTTTCAACTACGTGAATTTGCTTTTTATCGATAAGGAACATTATGACGTGATCACCTGAAAGGATTACTGTGTCGTCATGGGCAATTACAACATCATCGTTTCGTACGATAGCACCAATGGTTGTACCCGCGGGTAATTTAATGTCTTGAATCGCTCTGCCGACAACTTTTGAGGTGTTTTCATCACCATGCGCGACAGCCTCAATGGCTTCTGCGGCACCTTTACGGAGTGAATATACGTTAACAATATCGCCACGTCGAACATGCGTTAGCAGCGCTGAAATAGTTGCTTGTTGTGGAGAAATAGCAATATCAATTTCACCACCTTGTACTAGGTCAACGTATGCGCCACGTTGAATTAATACCATAGTTTTTTGTGCGCCCATGCGTTTTGCCAGCATGGCAGACATGATATTTGCTTCATCGTCGTTAGTAACGGCAATAAACACATCAACTTGTTCGATATGCTCTTCAGATAACAGTTCTTGGTCTGATGCATCACCACAAAAAACCACGGTACGATCAAGCCTGCCTGATAAATATTCTGCTCGTTCTGGGTTGCGTTCAATTAGCTTTACGCTGTGGCTTTTTTCTAGCGTACGGGCAAGGCCTGCGCCGATATTACCACCACCCACAATCATTATTTTTTTGTACGATTGTTCAAGCTTTTGCAGTTCACTCATGACCGCGCGAATATGTTTTGTTGCTGCAACGAAAAAGATTTCGTCATCGGCTTCAATTACGGTAGTACCAAGCGGTTTAATTGGTCTACCTTTTCGGTAAATTGCCGCAACGCGTGTTTCAACATTAGGAATGTGTTTTTTTAGTGCTGATAGTGCATAACCAACAAGTAAACCACCATAATACGCTTTTACCGCTACCAGTGATAACTTACCTTCGGCAAATTGCAGCACTTGCAGTGCTCCTGGGTAGTCGATTAAGCGATGAATGTAATGGGTCACCAGTTGTTCTGGCGCAATGTAGTGGTCAACCGGTAGGTCATGATTGTGGAATAGCTGCTCTTTATATTTGAGGTATTGCTCTGAGCGAATACGCGCAATTTTTGTTGGCGTATTAAAAATACTGTAAGCGATTTGACAGGCAATCATATTAACTTCGTCAGAACTGGTAACGGCGATAATCATATCGGCATCTTCAGCACCTGCTTGGCGTAAGATTTCAGGGTGGGCGCTATGGCCTGATACGACTTGCAGGTCATATTTGTCCTGTAATACGCGTAGCTTTTCTCGATTAATATCAACCACGGTGATTTCGTTTTTCTCACCGACAAGGTTTTCTGCTAAGGTACCGCCAACTTGTCCGGCACCTAAAATGATAATTTTCATACTGTCAATCGCTTAGTTGGCGAGCTTCGCCTTAATTATAATTTTTCAATTTTCGCGTAGAAAAAGCCATCATGCTCATCTGGCAGTAATTGCCAGCCTGGTTGCTCGATGGTATCTGCTAAATTGAGTGCGATATGCTTAGCATCAGCATGCTGTGCTAAAAACTGTTTTATCTGGTTGGTATTTTCTTCCGGTAAAACAGAGCATGTTGCATACACCAATGTGCCACCAGATTTTAATAATGGCCAGATTTGCTCAAGTATTTGCTTTTGTAATTGTGCAAGTTGCTCAATATCAGACGCTCGGCGTAACCACTTAATATCAGGGTGACGACGAATTACACCGGTTGCAGAGCAGGGGACATCTAACAAAATACGATCAAATTGCTCGCCATTCCACCAGTCGTCGGGTTGACTGGCATCTGCACTAATTAGCTTCGCGCTTAGGCCTATACGTTCTAAGTTTTGTTGTACGCGCTCAAGACGGGTTGCGTCATGATCAAGAGCTGTAACATTACACTCCGCTAGCTCCAAAATATGGCATGTTTTACCACCAGGCGCTGCGCAAGCATCAAGAATTTTGTCGCCATCTTGTGGCTCGAGTAATCTTGCTGCAAGTTGCGCTGCACCATCTTGTACTGAGCTATGCCCTAATTCGAAGCCTGGTAATTTAAATACATCAACTGCATTTTCAAGTACTACCGCATCATCAAATTGTTCAACTAAATGTGCTTCAATATCTGCATCTTGCAATAATTCGCGGTATTCTTTAGGTGAATGGTAGTTACCATTAACGCGCAACCACATTGGTGCTTGCACTTGGTTTTCTTCAACAATATCTTGCCAATTATCAGGGTAAGCAGCTTTTAGCTTATTCAAGAACCAACCTGGGTGGTTGTATTTACAGGCGTCAATTTGGTCGGCTAAGTTTTCCAGCTCGCTTTGGCGGCGCTGAAAGTTGCGCAGCACAGCGTTTACTAAACCTTTAAGGCCTGGTGCACGCATTGTTTTAACCGCATTTACTGTTTCATCAAGTGCAGCATGCGCTGGAATACGCATATGCTGAAGCTGATAAATACCGACATAAAGTAAAAACTGAAATGGGCGCTGCTTGCCTTTTAGTGGTTTTTCAAGCAAGTGAGAACAGTAGTTTTCTAAGCTTGGTAAGTAGCGTAACACACCATAACAAAGTTGTTGTAAAAGCGGGCGCTCTTTTGGCGGTAGTTTATCAGAGTATCTTGGTAATACTTGTGACAATGAATGGCCTTTATCAACTACTAGGTGCAGTGTTTCAGCTGCATAAGCGCGAACACTACTCATTGTTATCACCTAAAGTTGAACCAACCGTTACCCAATCAGCACGACCATTTAAAAAGTCTTGTGCCGACATTGGCTTTTTACCTTGAGGTTGAAGTTGCGTGATCTTTAGCGCGCCTTCAGTGGTCGCAACGGTAATGCCTGTTTTATCAGCAGCTAATATTTCACCTGGGTTACCAGCGTTTTCAACTAATTGAGCAGCATATATCTTTACTGTGTTACCTTGCATTTGCGTAAAACAAATTGGCCAAGGGTTAAATGCGCGTATATTACGTTCAATTTGTTGGGCAGGCATTTGCCAATCGATATTCGCTTCTTCTTTGCTAAGCTTTTTCGCATAGTTGGCAAGCTCATCATTTTGCTTTTCTGGATTTGCAGTGCCATTGGCAATTGTGGCTAAGGTGTCGATGAGTGCTGTGGGACCAAGTTCAGCAAGCTTGGTATACAGGCTCGCACTTGTATCTGTCGCCTCAATAGGACAGGTGGTAATGGAAATCATATCGCCAGTATCTAAACCTTCATCCATTTGCATGATAGTTACACCTGTTTCGGCATCTCCCGCCCAGATAGCGCGTTGAATCGGTGCAGCACCACGCCAGCGAGGCAAAATTGAACCATGCACATTGATACAGCCTAGTTTAGGTGTTTCCAATACTGCTTTTGGCAGTAGTAGCCCATAAGCAACCACTACCATAATATCCGCATTCAAATCAGCTAACTGCTGCTTGGCATCGTCTGACTTAAAATTCTCTGGCTGGTACACGGGAATGTCATGCGTTAAAGCCAGTTGTTTTACTTCACTTGCTTTTAGTTTTTTTCCGCGTCCAGCAGGGCGATCTGCCCGACTGTAAACAGCGATCACATCATGGTGAGACTTTATTAAAGAATCAAGGTGCTGCGCGGCAAAATCAGGGGTACCCGCAAATACAATTTTTAAAGGCTTGCTCAAGTTTTAACTCCAGGTAGGTTAGCCAGCACGTGCTGCTAATTTTGCTTCTTTTTCTAGCTTTTTACGAATACGTTGGCGCTTTAAAGGTGAAAGGTAATCAATGAAAAGTATGCCTTTAAGATGGTCTAACTCATGTTGAATACATACAGCAAGCAAGCCATCGGCATCTTTTTCATATTGGTTGCCATTCTCATCAAACGCTTTAATTGTAACTGTTTCTGCGCGGTCTACTTTTGCGTACGAACCTGGTACAGATAAGCAGCCTTCTTCGCTAATTTTACTGCCATCTTTTTTGATGATTTCTGGATTAATGAGCACCAAAGGCTCGTCACCTTCTTCAGATACGTCAATAACAACAATGCGCTGGTGGATGTCAACTTGCGTTGCGGCTAAACCAATGCCGTTTTCGTCATACATGGTTTCAAGCATGTCTGATACAATTTTCTTAGTACCATCATTGATTTGCGCAACTTCTTGTGCGACTGTGCGTAATCTCTCGTCTGGAAAGCGTAAAACTTCTAAAATAGCCATATTTACCTTAATTTTAACTATGCGAAAATCATCAAATTATGATATGTTTTTATTTTAGCCATTTGTCTTCACCTTTTACAGGTTTAAGTAAATAATAATAAAAAACAGCTCAAGGAAGCTAGTTATGGTCAAAAAGCTGACAGCTGCGATAGTCGCATTAACTATGGCGTTTCCAACTCTTGCTGATGTGCTTCAGATCAGAAAGGACGCCCCGAAAGAATATGTTGTAGAAAAAGGCGATACCCTTTGGGATATTTCAGCCATTTATCTTGATCAGCCATGGTTATGGCCTGAGCTATGGCGCCTTAATCCACAAATTGATAACCCTCACCTTATCTACCCAGGTGATAAACTTTCGTTGGTTTATGATTCACAGGGTCGTCCAATGCTTGTGATTAATCAAAAGTTTAAGCGATTGTCTCCGGGTATTCGTAAAACTATGAAAAAAGGTGATGCTGTTCCAACATTACCTTTGGAAGTAATTCGTCCTTTCTTAACTTATGAGCAAGCATTAGATAAAGAAGATATCAACGCAAGGCCAGTTGTTCTAGGTGCAAAGAAGGGATTCAAAACAATCGATACCGATCAGATTATATATGTGAAAGGTAATTTAGAGCGCTCTAAGTACTACGGCATTTATCGTCAGGGTGACCCTTATATCGATCCTGATACCGACGAAGTGCTGGGCCATGAAGCTATTTTGGTAGGCACTGGACGTGCATTTAGAACCGGTGATGCAGAAAATGCAGTACCTGCGTCAGCTCGCGTGAAAAATGTTAAGCGAGAAGTTCGACAAGGTGACTTTTTAATGCCAGCGTTAGAAGGGCAAACTTTACCAGCATTTTTTATGATGCAACGTCCTGATTCTTCAATATCGGGAACGATTATTGATACTACTTCTAAACTACGCGAATTTAGTACTATGGATGTGGTTGTAATTAACCGCGGTGAAGTTAATTCGCTTAAACCTGGCCATATACTGGACATTCGTAGAGCATCACCTACAGTTGTAGTAGGTCGAGATGGACCTGAGTATAAAGACTCTGCTTCAGCATACGAACGTGCAATGAGTATTTTTGGTGACGGAGAAGATAGTCGCGAATGGGAGATGCCAAAAGAAAAGGTTGGCGAGTTAATGGTTTTTAAAGTTTACAACAAAGTAAGTTATGCAATAGTCACAAAAACATTAGAACCAGTCCGCGTTGGCGACACAATCCATGTAGATAACTAAAAATATTTGGCGCGTCTTCTAAGGAGGGAAGATGCAAAGAAATATACGAAGCGAGCTTGAATATTGGCTCGCTTTTTATTTGATTAAAGGAATAGGCTTTCAAACTGCTAAGCAGTTACTAACGCATACAAGCTTCGAGGCGCTTTTCTCTTGTTCAAATCACGAACTGTGTGAGTTAGGGCTCAAACCTTCAGTAGCCACCGCAATTAAAACTTTTGAATGGCGGCAAGTTGATTCAATTATTCAACAATGCAAAGCGTTAAACATTCAAATTATTCATTTATCTCATTCTGATTATCCCGCATTGCTAAAAGAAATTCCCGCTCCACCCTTGGTGCTTTTTTGTAAAGGTGATATCCAATTACTTGATTCACCTAAGTTGGCAATTGTTGGTTCTAGAAATGCAACTGAAACAGGCAGGCAAGTCAGCTTTGATATAGCGCATAGTCTTGCGATTAATGAATTCTGTGTTGTTTCTGGTATGGCCCGAGGTATTGATAGTTGTGCGCACCAAGGCGCATTGCAAGCAAATGGCAAAACTATTGCCGTACTCGGTACTGGCGTTGACCTATGCTACCCCAAACGTGCGAGTAAATTGTATGGGAGCATTTCAGAGCATGGCTTGTTAATTTCAGAGTATAAACCTGGAACCTCTGCCCAAGCGGCAAACTTTCCACGTAGAAATCGCATTATTTCTGGGCTTTCCATGGGAGCCATTGTAGTTGAAGCAGAGCAAAAAAGCGGCTCTTTGATTACCGCCAAATATGCGCTAGAGCAAAATCGGGAAGTCTTTGCTGTACCAGGTTCTGTGTATAACGAACTAGCAAAAGGGTGCCATGCGTTAATAAAACAAGGCGCTAAATTAATAGAGAATTGCGATGATATTTTTTCAGAATTAAGCGTTTTACCAAAAAGTTGTCTATATAAAGTAAATGAGACTGAAAAAAATGTGATTTCAGATTCTGTTTTAGAGCACCTAACTTTTGAAGTGACGTCAGTAGATAAATTGCAACAACTTTCAGGGATTCAAATGGATGAATTGCTATCCCGATTATTAGATCTAGAGCTATCTGGTCAAGTTGTTCGTGTACTAGATGGTTACACCCGAATAGGGGGGAGTTGAAATGTTTGATATCCTCATGTATTTGTTTGAGAACTATATTCACAGCGAAAGCGAAATATTTGTTGAACAAAGTGAACTAACAGATGAATTATTACGAGCCGGGTTTAATCATCGAGAAATTTATAAAGCGCTCGATTGGCTTGAGCAATTAGCAGATCTACAACACAGCGATGAATGCCCTTACTTAAATCGCGTCCCTGGCAAGTCAGTACGTATTTATACGCAACAAGAATGCGACAAACTGGATCTGACTTGTCGTGGCTTTTTAATGTTTTTGGAGCAAATTTCGGTTATCGACACAACCACGCGTGAGATGGTGATCGATCGTATTTTTGCGCTTGATAAAGAAATTATCGAGTTAGATGATTTAAAGTGGGTTGTGCTAATGGTGTTATTTAACGTGCCGGGTAAAGAAATTGCCTATGCGCAAATGGAAGACCTACTGTTTGAAGAGCAAAACGGTACCATTCACTAGCGAGAATGTTTAAATTTGCATCTTGCCAAGGCTTGCATGGTATAATTCTGCGAAAATTACGCCTGCGTTTTGACAATTATGAGCAAAATTGATCATTCTTTATTTTCTGTTCACGAACATGCTTTAGAAAAAGAGCATGAAGTGTGTCCGAAGTGCGGCTCTGAAACGAGTGTGAAGCATAGTAAAAAAGGTGCGTTTGTCGGATGCAATAATTATCCTAATTGTGATTATACTCGCCCATTAGTCGAACACCATGAAACACTTCTTAAAGTGCTTGATGACAGCGAATGTCCTCTTTGTGAATCGCCTTTAGCAGTTAAAAATGGCCGCTTTGGTATGTTTATTGGCTGCACTAACTTTCCTGAGTGCCATTATGTCGCACAAGAAGAGTCGAAAGAGTCATTACCTATTTGTCCTAGCTGCAATAAATCTGAGTTAGTTGAACGCAGCAATAAATCGGGTAAAACATTTTACTCCTGTGGGGGGTACCCCAAATGCAAATATATTTTAAATAATAAACCAGTTGCACACTCGTGCCCTGAATGTGGTTGGCAAGTGATGGTTGAGAAAAAAACAGCAAAAGGCTTAATGTTACAGTGCCCACAAAAGCATTGTAACCACAAAGTCTCGTTATGAATTGGAGTGAGTTGTGAGTAACGAGTTATTAGAAAATCCAATTATATCTGCACTTAAAAGTGACGGTGTAATTGTTTACCCTACAGAAGCCGTTTACGGTTTAGGTTGTGATCCTGACAGCGAAACTGCAGTATTGAAGCTATTAGATATAAAACAACGTCCAGTAGAAAAAGGGTTAATCCTCATCGCAGATAACTATGGTCAACTGTTAGAGTATGTCGATGATGATAAAATACCCATGGATAAACGCGCTGATATATTTTCGTCGTGGCCAGCAGCAGTAACTTGGGTAATGCCAGCTAAAAAAAGTACGCCAAAATGGCTAACGGGGCAGTTTGATACAATCGCAGTTCGGGTTACAGCTCATCCAGTAGTAAAACAGTTATGCCAAGAGTTTGGCAAACCATTAGTATCAACAAGCGCAAATCTAACGGGACAAGATCCTGTTTTAACATTAGAAGAAGCTAAAAGTGCATTTGGCGATAAAGTATCAGCTTATGTTGAAGGTGCACTTGGTGGCAACACCAAACCAAGCCAGATTAAAGATGCATTTACAGGTAAGTTGTTTAGAGAGTAATTATGTCGCACGTTAACTTAGAAGTAGTAAAAGAGTTTTTATTGGCCTTACAAGACAAAATTTGTGATGCCTTAGAGCAAGCTGATGGTAGCGCTAAATTTGTCGAAGACGCTTGGCAACGTGAAGAAGGTGGTGGCGGCCGCACACGAGTGATCAAAGATGGTGAGGTAATAGAGCAAGGTGGAGTCAATTTCTCCCATGTGTATGGTGAATCAATGCCAGCTTCTGCTACTGCACATCGCCCAGAACTCGCTGGTCGAAGTTTTCATGCATGCGGTGTATCGTTAGTTATTCACCCAAAAAACCCTCATGTACCCACATCACATGCCAATGTTCGTTTCTTTATTGCTGAAAAAGAAGGTGAAGACCCGATTTGGTGGTTTGGTGGTGGTTTTGACTTAACACCTTTTTACCCTGTGCTTGAAGACGTAAAACATTGGCACCAAGAAGCCTGTAAATTATGTTTGCCATTTGGTGAGACCGTTTATGATGACTACAAAAAATGGTGTGACGAATACTTTTACTTAAAGCACCGCGGTGAAACCCGTGGTGTAGGCGGTTTGTTTTTTGATGACTTAAATGAATGGGGCTTTGATCGTTGCTTTGCCTTTATGCGAGCTGTTGGCAACGGTTTCCTTGACGCTTACCTACCAATCGTAGAAAAACGCAAAGACTTCCCACACACCGAGCAACAACGTGAATTCCAGCTGTATCGCCGTGGCCGTTATGTGGAATTTAATTTGGTATGGGATAGAGGCACACTATTTGGGTTGCAAACAGGCGGTCGTACTGAATCCATTTTAATGTCAATGCCGCCGCTTGCGCGTTGGGAGTATGATTTTAAACCTGAACCAAATAGCTTAGAAGCCAACCTCTACGAGAATTACTTGTCGCCAAAGGATTGGTTGCAAATTTAATAATAACCTCATAATTTCTTATAAAAATAAGAGGTTAATAAAAAGCCGCAATTTTGCGGCTTTTTTGTGCTTATAATTTAAATTTACGTACTTGCTGATCAAGCTCTCTTGCCAGCGACAATAAGCTTTCACTAACTTGCTTACTTTCATGGGCATCCACAAGCGAGGTCTCTGCGTTATCACTTATTGCAATCACACTCTGATTAATTTCTTCTGCCGCTAGGTTTTGCTGCTCTGTTGCATCGGCAATTTGTGTATTGAGTTGGTTTATTTCTTTCATGTGCTCTGAAATATCTTTTAGCGCCAACGCTACTTTTTTCACTTGCTCTGCTCGCTGGTCCGCATCCTCACTGGAACGATTCATGGTATTTACGGTCTCCAACGCTTCAGATTGTAAATTCTCAATGGTGCGCTTTATTTCATCGGTTGAGTCATGGGTGCGATTTGCGAGTGTGCGTACTTCATCAGCAACGACGGCAAATCCTCTGCCAGCTTCACCAGCCCGTGCAGCTTCAATAGCTGCATTAAGCGCGAGTAGGTTCGTTTGTTCTGCAATGTTACTGATCACTTCCAGTACTTTACCAACTTCTAATGTACGGTTTTGTAATTCACTGACTTGTTTTGCTGCAGTACGCACTTCTAATGCGAGGCCGTTAATGCTCTCTTCTGTGCTTTCAGCGATTTCTAAACTGCTTTCAGCAAGATGATTACTGGTATCTGAACGCTCCGATGCAAAATGCGTGGTATTGCGTACTTCAGAAGACGAAGATTCTAACTCGTTAATTGCTGCGGCAACTGAGTCAGTACCTTGTTTTTGTTGGTTTATTGCCTGTTCTGTTGTTTCAGCTGATGCATAAATTTTTTCAGCGCTGTGAATAAGCACCTTGGACGATTCTGATAACTGACTAATATTTCCTTTAAATGCAGCCATCATTAAATTAAAGTTATTTGCTAAACGTCCAAGTTCATCATTGGTTTTATCTTCCACATGAATGGTTAAATCGTTATTTTGCGATGCTAAGCGCATTGACTTGCCAATTACACGAAGACGCTCAATTAAGAACTTTCTAAATAACCAGCCAAGTGTAGCAAAGGTAATAACAAATATTGTTGTCAGAATAGCAAAGCTAATCCATGAATTACGAGTGACTGCCGCATCTACCTTATCAAGCGAGTAACTGATCTTCACCGCACCGAGTATTTCGCCTTCAGTGGCTTGATGGCAACCTAAACAATTGGTGCTGCGATAATTTTCACTGGCAACAACTGGTTTTAAGTATGTAATTAAATTACTGCCGTCTTCGCTTTTGCTAAAGTGGATTTGTTCAGTGCCATTTAAAGCTTCGGTTTCTTGTTGGTTTTGTGGTGCTTGATTTGCTTCGCCGGGGCCAAAAAATTTATTTATTTTGTCTCCGCGAATAATATGAATATCTTTTATCTGTTCTTCACTGAGTATTTTTTGACGCAAAATTTCACGGTTTGCCATAGTGCCGGTAAGCATCATGGTGTTTATAGAGTCAAAATAGTTGTCGGCAAGTATTTTTATGTTTTGCTCAATAGTTTGATGAGCAAGTTCGCTTTGCTGTTTTTGCCCAGTAAGCAAGCTAGCAACAAGTACCAAAATACCCGTAACCGTAAGTAACGCAAAAATTTTGTGTTGAATAGAGTGGTGACGCATAACAGTTTTCTCAAGCACTAAGTAAACTGAGTATGCGCAATTATCAACGAAGCTGCATTGATTTAACGCAATCTAATGGTGAGTGTTAACGTCCCTGATTAATCATATGTGTCGCAAGTTGCGCTAGTGATTGTTTAAGCCCTTCGCGCAATACGGGGTTATCAACTTCAATATCAAGTGCTTTGTTCATGCAAAACATCCATTGATCTCTTAAGTCTTGATCAATAGGAAAGGGCATATGACGCTTTCGCAACATAGGGTGCCCATATTTCTCTACGAATAAATCAGGTCCACCAAGCCAACCTGATAAAAACTCGAAAAACACTTGTCTAATTCTATTTAAAGGTTGAGGATGCATATCATATAATGGTTTTGCGTATTCCTCTTCAGCCATAATGTCGTAAAATCGATTAGCTAGCGCGCGGGCACCCTGTTCTTGTCCTATTAACTCATAAGGTGTTTTTTCAGGAGAGGGAGATTGATGAGATTCATCTTGTTTTTGTGTCGTGCCAAACATACGTCTTAAAATTTGCTTCATAACTCTAACTCAATGCGAGAAAACTAATGGATAAATACGCGGTATTCGGAAACCCGATAGAGCATTCAAAATCACCGAAAATTCACAGTGAGTTTGCTAGCCAACTAGATCAGCAAATCGAATACAGCGCAATCTTAGCACCGATTGACGGCTTTAAGGAATCGGTAGAGCAGTTTGTCGCACGTGGTGGCAAAGGGGCAAATGTGACTGTGCCATTCAAAGAGCAAGCATTTGCGTTAGTAGACGAACTTTCTGAACGCGCTAAATGTGCGGGCGCAGTTAACACAATAAAGGTTAGCTCAGATGGTTCGTTACTAGGTGATAACACAGACGGTATAGGCTTAGTAAACGACATTTTAAGTAATAACTTTACGCTGCAATCAAAGCGAGTATTGGTAATTGGTGCAGGCGGTGCAGCAAGAGGTGCATTGCTACCTCTATTACAACAAAATCCAGCTAAGCTAACAGTAATTAATAGAACAAAAGCGAAAGCGCAAACCTTAAGAGACGAATTTGCAAAATATGGTGATATCGATGCCTATGGCTTCGAGCACGAACCTGACATTGACTACGATATTGTAATTAACTCTACTTCAGCAAGTATAACAGGCGATGTGCCGCCAATTTCTAAGCGATTTGTTGCACAGTGTGAACTGGCATACGATATGTTTTATAGCCAACAACGCACATCATTTAACGATTGGGTTAATAGCATAAACCCAAACGCAACAACGCTAGATGGTTCTGGCATGCTGGTGGGGCAAGCCGCTGAGGCATTTTTTGTGTGGCGAGGTGTTAAGCCGTTAACCGATAATGTGATTGAAAAGCTAAAATCAGGAATTTTGTAATGAACCAGTCTATTTTATTTGTCGACCGCGTTGAATACATAGAAGATGCAAAACGTATAAACTTCTTTGCACAAGTAAATGGGCAATTGATTACCTGCTTTTATTTAACTAAGCAATCTAAAGAAAGTGCTATAAAAGAATTCGAAAGTAAAAAGTTCGACTATGAAGATACTGCAGAAAGTGCAATTGAAGACGAACTATACAATGATCAAGGTGAGATTGAAGTAGAAGAGCTATTATAGCTCTTCTAGGTATTCATTCTTTAATATAACGTAGTTATCAGCAGATACTTTAAGGAAAGCTATTTCTGCTTCAGTTAGCTTTCGGGCTTGTTTAACTGGGCTACCTACATATAAATAACCTGACTCTAACGTTTTATTCGGTGGAACCAATGATCCGCCACCAATAATGACATCATCTTGTACCACCGCGTTATCCATTATAATTGCGCCCATACCAACTAAGATACGGTTTCCAAGTACACAACCATGCAGCATTGCTTTGTGACCAATGGTGACGTCGTCGCCAATAATTAACGGATAGCCATTTGGCACTGCATTACTTTTACGCGTTACATGAAGCACCGAACCATCTTGTATATTTGTACGTTCGCCAATCTTTATATAGTTAACATCACCACGTGCAGCAACTAAAGGCCAAATACTTGAATCGGCGCCAACTTCAATTTGACCAACTAATACAGCCGATTCGTCTATATAGGTATTTAAATTGATTTTTGGCTCTACACCTTTATAGCTTCTAATTGTCATAACGGCTCCAATAAAATAGTTATAGAGCGTAAATTATAGATAAAAGTGTACTGATTGTTAATTTCTGGCCAGAAAATGTATGTTTTTAACGCTTATAGCTGGTATTTCAGGCAAACAGTAAAAAAATACAAATTTTCTTTAAAAAAGGGGTTGCGCTCAAATCAAATCTCTCTATAATTCGCCTCCATCAACACGGGGAACGACGCAGCATAGCAGCGAATCACGAGTTGGTTGAGTCAAGTAAAACTGAGTTTTGAGAGTTTTCAAAATAAAAAGAAAATAATCAAAATTAAGTGTTGACAAAAAAATAGGAAAGCGTAACATACGCAGCCCTAACAGCGACGAAGCGTCGCGGCAAACACAAGGTTGTTTGCGCTGTTCTTTAAAAATTTAAGCAATCATCTGTGTGGGCACTCGTACAGATTAAGTTCTAACATACGCATTTAAAGCGTAACAAAATTTAGACTTAATTGAACTGAGTGACCAACGGAAATAAACATAGTTTATTTCAGTACAGTCAATTCGATTTCGAAAGAAATCAAAATCAGAATTCATTGAGTCGGACTTATGTCCAAAAACACTTTTAATTGAAGAGTTTGATCATGGCTCAGATTGAACGCTGGCGGCAGGCCTAACACATGCAAGTCGAGCGGTAACATTTCTAGCTTGCTAGAAGATGACGAGCGGCGGACGGGTGAGTAATGCTTGGGAACATGCCTTTAGGTGGGGGACAACCATTGGAAACGATGGCTAATACCGCATAATGTCTACGGACCAAAGGGGGCTTCGGCTCTCGCCTTTAGATTGGCCCAAGTGGGATTAGCTAGTTGGTGAGGTAATGGCTCACCAAGGCGACGATCCCTAGCTGGTTTGAGAGGATGATCAGCCACACTGGAACTGAGACACGGTCCAGACTCCTACGGGAGGCAGCAGTGGGGAATATTGCACAATGGGCGCAAGCCTGATGCAGCCATGCCGCGTGTGTGAAGAAGGCCTTCGGGTTGTAAAGCACTTTCAGTTGTGAGGAAAGGTTAGTAGTTAATACCTGCTAGCTGTGACGTTAGCAACAGAAGAAGCACCGGCTAACTCCGTGCCAGCAGCCGCGGTAATACGGAGGGTGCGAGCGTTAATCGGAATTACTGGGCGTAAAGCGTACGCAGGCGGTTTGTTAAGCGAGATGTGAAAGCCCCGGGCTCAACCTGGGAACTGCATTTCGAACTGGCAAACTAGAGTGTGATAGAGGGTGGTAGAATTTCAGGTGTAGCGGTGAAATGCGTAGAGATCTGAAGGAATACCGATGGCGAAGGCAGCCACCTGGGTCAACACTGACGCTCATGTACGAAAGCGTGGGGAGCAAACGGGATTAGATACCCCGGTAGTCCACGCCGTAAACGATGTCTACTAGGAGTTCGGTTTTTCGGAACTGTCTTCCAAAGCTAACGCATTAAGTAGACCGCCTGGGGAGTACGGCCGCAAGGTTAAAACTCAAATGAATTGACGGGGGCCCGCACAAGCGGTGGAGCATGTGGTTTAATTCGATGCAACGCGAAGAACCTTACCTACACTTGACATCCAGAGAACTTACTAGAGATAGTTTGGTGCCTTCGGGAACTCTGAGACAGGTGCTGCATGGCTGTCGTCAGCTCGTGTTGTGAGATGTTGGGTTAAGTCCCGCAACGAGCGCAACCCCTATCCTTAGTTGCCAGCGATTCGGTCGGGAACTCTAAGGAGACTGCCGGTGATAAACCGGAGGAAGGTGGGGACGACGTCAAGTCATCATGGCCCTTACGTGTAGGGCTACACACGTGCTACAATGGCGCATACAGAGTGCTGCGAACTCGCGAGAGTAAGCGAATCACTTAAAGTGCGTCGTAGTCCGGATTGGAGTCTGCAACTCGACTCCATGAAGTCGGAATCGCTAGTAATCGCGAATCAGAATGTCGCGGTGAATACGTTCCCGGGCCTTGTACACACCGCCCGTCACACCATGGGAGTGGGTTGCTCCAGAAGTAGGTAGCTTAACCTTAGGGAGGGCGCTTACCACGGAGTGATTCATGACTGGGGTGAAGTCGTAACAAGGTAGCCCTAGGGGAACCTGGGGCTGGATCACCTCCTTATACGATTTAGAACTTTTTGTTCGAAGTGTCCACACAGATGATTGTTAGCTAAGCAATAGCTTAGTTAATTTGCTCTTTAAAAATTTGGAAAGCTGACAAACTTTAAATTAAGTACTTACTTAGTAAGTGCAATATTTAATTTAGAGTTCTCAAAATAAAGTAAAGAAAATATGCCGCATACTCTTTAATAAAGAATATGTTGGTATCTACTTTAGTATTCAATATTTAACTTCTGGCGGAGTTAAAAACTGTCTTTGACGATACAAACCATTTTGGGTTGTATGGTTAAGTGACTAAGCGTATACGGTGGATGCCTTGGCAGTTGGAGGCGATGAAGGACGTATTAACTTGCGATAAGCCTAGTCAAGCTAGTAAAAAGCGCTTGAGACTAGGATTTCCGAATGGGGAAACCCACCACTTAGTGGTATCACTTACTGAATACATAGGTAAGTGAGGCGAACCGGGAGAACTGAAACATCTAAGTACCCCGAGGAAAAGAAATCAACCGAGATTCCGAAAGTAGCGGCGAGCGAAATCGGATTAGCCCTTAAGCTGTAATGTAGTTAGTGGAACATTCTGGAAAGTTTGACGATACAGGGTGATAGTCCCGTACACGAAAACTTATTTACAGTGAAATCGAGTAGGTCGGAGCACGTGAAACTTTGACTGAATATGGGGGGACCATCCTCCAAGGCTAAATACTCCCAACTGACCGATAGTGAACCAGTACCGTGAGGGAAAGGCGAAAAGAACCCCTGTGAGGGGAGTGAAATAGAACCTGAAACCGTATACGTACAAGCAGTAGGAGCAGATTCGTTCTGTGACTGCGTACCTTTTGTATAATGGGTCAGCGACTTATATTCAGTAGCGAGGTTAACCATTTAGGGGAGCCGTAGTGAAAGCGAGCGTTAACTGCGCGTTTAGTTGCTGGGTATAGACCCGAAACCCGGTGATCTAGCCATGGGCAGGTTGAAGGTCAGGTAACACTGACTGGAGGACCGAACCGACTATCGTTGAAAAGCTAGCGGATGACCTGTGGCTAGGAGTGAAAGGCTAATCAAACCGGGAGATAGCTGGTTCTCCCCGAAATCTATTTAGGTAGAGCCTCGGACGAATACTATTGGGGGTAGAGCACTGTTAAGGCTAGGGGGTCATCCCGACTTACCAACCCTTTGCAAACTCCGAATACCAATAAGTAATATCCGGGAGACACACGGCGGGTGCTAACGTCCGTCGTGGAGAGGGAAACAACCCAGACCGCCAGCTAAGGTCCCAAAGTGTATGTTAAGTGGGAAACGATGTGGAAAGGCCCAGACAGCCAGGAGGTTGGCTTAGAAGCAGCCATCCTTTAAAGAAAGCGTAATAGCTCACTGGTCGAGTCGGTCTGCGCGGAAGATGTAACGGGGCTAAACATACCACCGAAGCTGCGGCTGCGAATTTATTCGCGGGGTAGGGGAGCGTTCTGTAAGCTGTTGAAGGTGTGCCGGGAGGCATGCTGGAGGTATCAGAAGTGCGAATGCTGACATGAGTAACGATAAAGCGGGTGAAAAACCCGCTCGCCGGAAGACCAAGGGTTCCTATCCCATGCTAATCAGGGTAGGGTGAGTCGACCCCTAAGGCGAGGCCGAAAGGCGTAGTCGATGGGAAACGGGTTAATATTCCCGTACTTGGAATAATTGCGATGGGGGGACGGAGCAGGCTAAACAAGCATGGCGTTGGTTGTCCATGTGAAAGTATGTAGGCTTGAAACTTAGGTAAATCCGGGTTTCTTTAAGGCTGAGATACGAGACGAGCATCTACGGATGTGAAGTTGTTGATGCCATACTTCCAGGAAAAGCCTCTAAGCTTCAGATTATTTCGAATCGTACCCCAAACCGACACAGGTGGTCAGGTAGAGAATACTAAGGCGCTTGAGAGAACTCGGGTGAAGGAACTAGGCAAAATTGTACCGTAACTTCGGGAGAAGGTACGCTCTTATCTGTGATGAGACTTGCTCTCTAAGCGGACGAGAGTCGCAGTGACTAGGTGGCTGGGACTGTTTATTAAAAACACAGCACTCTGCAAAATCGAAAGATGACGTATAGGGTGTGACACCTGCCCGGTGCCGGAAGGTTAATTGATGGGGTTAGCTTCGGCGAAGCTCTTGATCGAAGCCCCGGTAAACGGCGGCCGTAACTATAACGGTCCTAAGGTAGCGAAATTCCTTGTCGGGTAAGTTCCGACCTGCACGAATGGTGTAACCATGGCCACGCTGTCTCCACCCGAGACTCAGTGAAATTGAAATCGCAGTGAAGATGCTGTGTACCCGCGGCTAGACGGAAAGACCCCGTGAACCTTTACTACAGCTTGGCACTGAACATTGACCCTACATGTGTAGGATAGGTGGGAGGCTTTGAAACACAGTCGCTAGATTGTGTGGAGCCGTCCTTGAAATACCACCCTTGTAGTGTTGATGTTCTAACATAGGCCCCTGAATCGGGGTTGTGGACAGTGCCTGGTGGGTAGTTTGACTGGGGCGGTCTCCTCCCAAAGAGTAACGGAGGAGCACGAAGGTTTGCTAAGTACGGTCGGACATCGTACGGTTAGTGTAATGGTAGAAGCAAGCTTAACTGCGAGACAGACACGTCGAGCAGGTACGAAAGTAGGTCATAGTGATCCGGTGGTTCTGAATGGAAGGGCCATCGCTCAACGGATAAAAGGTACTCCGGGGATAACAGGCTGATACCGCCCAAGAGTTCATATCGACGGCGGTGTTTGGCACCTCGATGTCGGCTCATCACATCCTGGGGCTGAAGTCGGTCCCAAGGGTATGGCTGTTCGCCATTTAAAGTGGTACGCGAGCTGGGTTTAGAACGTCGTGAGACAGTTCGGTCCCTATCTGCCGTGGGCGTTTGAGAATTGAGAGGGGCTGCTCCTAGTACGAGAGGACCGGAGTGGACGAACCGCTGGTGTTCGGGTTGTGATGCCAATTGCATTGCCCGGTAGCTACGTTCGGAATCGATAACCGCTGAAAGCATCTAAGCGGGAAGCGAGCCTCGAGATGAGTTCTCACTTTAACTTGAGTTAACTGAAGGGCCGTTGAAGACTACAACGTTGATAGGCAGGATGTGGAAGTGGTGTGAGCCATTAAGCTAACCTGTACTAATTACCCGTGAGGCTTAACCATACAACGCCAAAGTGGTTTAGACCCGCAGAAGTTGAATAGTCTCTGAAAAAAGAGACAAATACTAAAGTAGACATTTACTTAAAAAAAGCTTTCCAGATTTAGATTTAAGATTAACTCTTAAGTCAACCAGATTTGCTTGGTGACTATAGCGTTTTGGAACCACCTGACCCCATGCCGAACTCAGAAGTGAAACGAAACAGCGTCGATGATAGTGTGGGTTCGCCCATGTGAAAGTAGAACATCGCCAAGCTCCTAATTAAGTAAAAAGCCCGCTCATTGAGCGGGCTTTTTGCGTTTTAGACATAAAAGATTTTAGGATTAAGCAACCAGAGTTCAGGATATTGCTGAATCCTGAATCCTGAATCCTGAATCCTGAATCCTGAATCCTGAATCCTGAATTCTGAATCCATTACTCTAAGCTATCTCAGCTTCGTCTTGCGGTGAAAAAATCACTGTTGGGTCGATAATAATGCTGTGCTTATTATTCATATTAATCAGACCTTTCATCATATGACGGGTTTGTGGGTCGATATCAAAACCAATCGAAGTTAATTGTTCTAGTGGTTTGATATCGTCTTTATTAACCGTTAAAGAGTCTTCCACCTTATCTACCAACAAGCCTATATGAGGGGTTTTGCCGTCTTTGGTGGTAAAGATGATAATGGGTTTGTAATCGAGAGTGATCTGCTCTCTTGCTGTTTGGAATAACCTTACGAGCACGGTAAATATCTTGCGTTTCTTTTCATGGAAGAGTGTAAGGGCTCTTCCTGATGTATCGCTAGCGTTTACACTTAATAATTCTTCTGCCATAGCATGTAGCTCTCGATGCGGCTTATCGAACTTGTCGAGTATAACGCGTAACTCTTCGTTGTCTGTTTTGAAGTTATTGTACCAAGTGCCGAATGCGCATTTGTCTGGATCTTTCGCTTTTTCGAATGGTGCGCCATTGGTGAGGCTATTTTCTAACGCATCAAGCCAATCTAAATGGTCCTTTTCTCTGGCAATAAGTAAATCTGAAAGCGCTTGATTGGCAACTTGAGTCGACTCTTTGTTAAGAACAATACCAAGATCAAAGATGGGGGTTGGAGTGCCTAAGTAATCCTTTACGCCAATAAAGCTTTTATTATCGTTGGGTAATTCGGTTAGGTTATTTTCATATCGTTCTGTTAATAAAATATCGAGTATTTTTAAAGCGATCGTCTTAGAGCCAACTTTAAAATTAATAAAGTCCATATAAGATTCTTTCCTAACATTCTCATTTATTAAATAGAGCATAGTTGAGCTTGTCAAAAATGCACGTATGATAAGTAGCTAACTCACCGAATATTATATTAAAAGATAGTTTAGCAATGAAAAATAAACGCCAACTACTGATTACCAGCTTAGCACTGTTTTTAAGTGCAAATACATATGCAAACCAAAATGTAATCTCGCAAAGTGTCGAAGAGTTACGATTAACTAAACTCAACACCGTCGATGCAAGCTTAGTTAACCACAAGGCAATGTCACAATTCGCGAAACAATGGCAAGCCGTAAGTAACTATGCTGAAGCTAAGCAGTTACTCTCGAAAGTAGGCACAAAGTTATGGTCTGAAGTTAAAGCGCAGGTGCAATCTAACCAGCGATATGACGATAGGCCGCTTTACTGGCAGCGCCTAGCGGTTAAATCACAACTAAAAAACAAGCCGCTTAATTTTTCAAAAGCTGAGCTAGCTAGCCTTTTAGAAGTGTTTGAAACAGTATCTCGTGGGTACTCTGATATTGATTACCGTTATAGTGCAGATACGCAAATTTTTATTACCGGTTTTGACCCGTTCTTATTGGACAGAAATATTTCACAAAGTAACCCTTCAGGACTTGCGGCATTAGCGTTAGACGGAAAGGTTATTGAGCTTAATGGTAAGCAAGCTGAAATTAATGCGGTTATTGTACCTGTGCGTTATGAAGATTTTGATCAAGGTGAAATAGAATCACTGCTAGCGCCTATTTACTTAGGTGGACAAGTAGATTTAGTTTCAACTGTTTCAATGGGTAGAGAGCATTTTGATCTTGAGCGTTTCCCTGGTAAGCGTCGTAGTGTAACTGCGCCAGATAATTTAAATGTACTATCAGGTGGCACAAAAGATGCGCCAATTATTTCAAAGTTAGCAGGCGAAACTCTTTCGGGAGACGAGTTTGTTGAATTTAGCTTGCCTGTTGCTGCGATGCAAAAGGCAAAAGGGCAATATCAAATTAACGATAACTTAAAAGTAGTAACGTTAGAAAAAGGCGAGTTACAACCTAAATCGCTTTCAGAGTTAAATGGATTAACTGCGGTCTCAGGTGGCGGCGGTGGTTACCTTTCGAATGAAATCTCGTATCGCAGTATTCGTTTGCAAAATCAATTAGGTACGAAAGTGCCAACTGGCCATATACATACACCACGTATCAAAACGTTTGACGATGCAACCAATAAAGCGATTGTGAATCAAATTGAAGCCATGCTAAAGCAGACGATACCGGTTATTTAGTAAACGTGAAATGGTTTAAAAAAACTGTGTTGTCTTTTACCCGTTCGGATAATTCAACATAGTTTTTTTTGCTTTTATCTAACTGCATTTTTATGACTTGCAGCTTTTGTAATAAGCAATCGTTTGATAGCGGTTTGCAGGCTTTTGCTGCGTTGTAAAATACAAATGCATTTGCATACCCTTCTAGGTGCACACGCGTTGGGTTTGCTATATTTGCTTGCTTCATTGATTGAATAAATTGTTTGCACCAATTTTGTTTACAACCATCAACTTTTGGTATTACTTCCGTTACCAGTACTCTGCTAGGCTGCTTAATACGAGCAAACAGTTCATTGCTCGATACAAAAGAAACACTTGTAAAATAGGGCTTAAAGTTTTGCTGATCGGCTAAATTAATAAAATGGGCTAGGGGCTTATAAGTACCAACTAAGCAAACCGCTTGTGCGCCGCTTTGTTTTAATTTTTCTAACGCTCGCTCAATATCTTGGCTATTTCGTTTGAATCTCGCAATGGCTTTAGGTTTTAATGCGTATGGTAACATTGCTTGGGTAAGTGCATTTTGCAGCGAGAGACCAAATTCATCAGCTTGAATCAAAAACGCAATTTTTGTTAGCCCTTTTTGCTTCACTAAATAATCTATTTGTACCTTAGCTTCATCATTATAGCTGGCGCGTAAATTAAAAATATGATCTTTGTGGCGCAAAAAGTCTGCGCCGGTAAAGGGGGTAATAAATGGAATTTGGTGAGAATCAATAATGGGTTGAATCGCGCTAGATGTGGGTGTGCCAACATAAGAGAAAAGAACATCAACTTTAGCGTTGTTTATAAAGTATCGTGTGTTATTTACGGTGAGGTGAGGTTCGTATTGGTCATCAAGTGCGAGTAATTCTATTTTTCGACCATTTACCCCACCGTTAGCATTTACTCGCTCAAAGTAAGCGTCAGCTCCTTGCTTTAATTGCACGCCTAATTCTGCCGACGGGCCGCTTAAAGCCGCCGACATGCCAAGTTTTATAGGTGGTTGCTGCGTTGCAAAGACAACTAGCGGAATACAGCAAATTGCAATGATTAGTTTAGTGATTAGAATTATGGTTACACCATTCATTAGCTGCTTGTTTTAGCGCTGAATTAAGTTGCTTTTTACCCGTTAATGCAAGAGCTTCGTTGACCTTAGTCTCAGGCATATTCTGTAATACTAGCTTAATTATTAACTTTCTAGAAATACTTTCTAGTTTATTTAGTGAACAAGGGTTTACATAAACTTGTTGAGCTAAGGCAAAGCGTGCTTGGTCAAAGCTGATTTGCCCTTCACTAAATCTTTTCACTAAGTTATTGCTGCGAGTGCATTGCTGGTTTGATGAATTCAAGTTTGCGCTAATGCCTAATACTAACTCGCTTGGCAGGTGCGAAAACGAGCGTGCTAACTCAAACAAAAATTGCTGCTTGAAATGGGATTTGAGCAATGTCTGTTGGTCTAAATAAACATTTGAAGCTTTAATGACTAAGCAAGAATGTTCGCCGCTGGCTTTATCTCGCTTTGCACCGAGTTTAATTAGATTGTAATTCTGCTTAAACCAAAAATTGCAAAGCTTGGCTTCAGCGCCGAAACTCGCACCGAAAAAATCAACGAGATCAGACAGTGATGATTCAATCGAATTGAGTAACTGGGTACCTATCGCATTACCTTGGCAATAGGGGTTAACGGCAATACGCACAATGCGGGCATAACGGGTTGCCAACAAGTGTTTTTCACCGAGCAAACAAGCGGTAGATTGCGCCAACATATTGCCCTGCGGGCGGCGTTCTCCAGCGATAATTTGTGATGCTAACGGATCCGCAATCTCACCTTCAAGTGCAACTAATGCTGCGGCTAATAAAACACCATTTTGTTCAGCAACAAACACCTTTAAGTTATTCCCATCGAGCATATGTCGTAAGTCATTCACACTGGTTTGGTAATGCGCCATGACTAAAATAGCGAATACTTGTTTAAGTAATTCGTTATCGTTTGCGAGTTGTTGCTGTGTTATCGCGTCAAAAGTAACGTCAGTTTTATGGTTGATCGTCAGTTGTTTGAAGTCAGCATCAAGTACAAGCAACTGATTAATGGTATTTTCGAGCGGGTCGTTATCAGCGTAACGTATAGGGTCCGACAGCTCAGCGATAAGGCAATTGCTGCGGGTTACTTTCAAATAAGGAATAAAGCGTAAATTAAACCCTCGGCCTGTGCCTTCATAGCCATGAAGCGTTGTTGCAAAGCCAAGTTTTATCGGTAAATCGAGCGCTTTTTTTAATATGCTTACAGGCAAGCTTGCCGCTTCATCAATTAATACTAAATCGTAGTTTTTTGCTTGGTTTAGCAATGCATCAGGTGCAATAAAATCAAGCTGTACGTCATTATCTATGAGTTGATCGTAGTGTTTAAATACTGTCGCAACGGTTTGTTTATGATGAGCGCAAATAGCAACAGGCTTGCCTAGTGATGAACAATTGGCTGCCAGCATTCCAAGCGTTGCCGATTTCCCTCTGCCTCTATCGGCGGTTAGTAAAAATGTGGCGCGGCGCTTAGTGATAAACTTGCTCAAATCGGCAACTAGATTTTGCTGCTCTTGATACTGAGTTCTCTCAGTTGCAGTGAAAATTGGGATTTTTGGCAGAGCATAGTGCTCTGAAACAATTAATACTTGCTCGTTAGATGAAAGTAACGAAATAAAACGTGTTTGAAAAAGTGAAATAGGGTTAGGTGATTTATTCGCACTTTGAAAACGAGAAAACGCGGGATCAGCTTGCTTAGCGTAACTTTCAAAGTTCGGCATTAGCAGCACCAGTAGGCCGCCTGCTTTTACTGTACCCGCCACGGTTGCGAGCTTGTCTGGCATTAGCCCTGAATTTACGTCAAACACCACTGTGCTGTATTCTTGCCCTAATAACTGGTGATTATGCTCAGGCCAAAAATTTACTGAGGGGGAATTACTAAGGGTTAATAAATCGGGGTAAACCGTTTTTAAGGTATCAACTTGTTGCCAACACCAATGCTCACTCCCTGACAAAACCAATAACTGACGATGCTTACTCGTTAGCAACGATTGGTGTAATTGGTTAAGCCAGGTGTTAGTGAGCATAATTTACATCGCTTGTAATTTCGCATACATGGTCACTAGCCACTTAGTACCATGATCATCAAAGTTAACTTGAATACGCGCCTGTGGGCCCGTACCTTCATAGTTTAGCACTGTACCTTCACCAAACTTGCCGTGCATTACACGCTGGCCGAGTTTAAAGCCTGTATCGTTAAAGGTTTCTAAACTGATGGTATTGCTAAAACGGCCAGTGGTTTTAGGCTTGGTGATTTGTGTTTTAATGCGAATTTCATCCAAGCAATCTTCCGGTAATTCGCGAATAAAGCGCGACGGGCTATGAAACTTTTCTTGCCCGTATAAACGGCGACTTTCAGCGTGGCAAATATAAAGCTTTTGCATGGCGCGTGTCATACCTACATAACATAGACGACGTTCTTCTTCTAAACGGCCGGTTTCTTCTTGGCTTTGTTGTGACGGGAACATGCCTTCTTCAACGCCAGCCATAAATACCAGAGGGAACTCTAGGCCTTTAGCCGAGTGCAGTGTCATCATTTGTACCGCATCTTCGTGTTCGTCTGCTTGTCCTTCACCTGACTCTAGTGCGGTATACGCTAAAAAGCCATCAAGTGGCGAGCTAAACTCCTCTTCATCTGGCAGTTCGTATTGGCTAGTAGCGTTAATTAATTCTTCTAAGTTTTCTACCCGCGCTTGGCCTTTTTCACCTTTTTCTGCCATATACATTGCCATTAGGCCCGAGGTTTGAATAGCGTATTTGGTTTGTTTATCTAATGATTTATCAAGAATGTTATCTTCAATCTGATCGATAAGCTCAATAAACGAATTAACCGCATTAGCAGCGCGCCCGGCTAAATGTTTTTCTGCTAGTAAGGTTTTTGCTGCGTACCAAAGTGGCAATGATTCGCTACGCGCACAATCACGAATCAGGCTTAATGTGCGATCGCCAATACCACGCGTTGGGGTGTTAATAATACGCTCAAATGCCGCGTCATCATTGCGGTTATTTACAATGCGTAAGTAACATAAGGCATCTTTGATTTCTTGACGTTCGAAGAAGCGCATACCGCCATAAATACGGTAAGGAATTCGCGGTGACTGAATATTTAATTCTGATTCCAATACACGAGATTGGGCGTTGTTGCGGTATAAAATGGCGCAGTCTTGCAGTGCATTCCCTTGTTCAAACCAGGCCTTAATTTTACTTACAATAAAGCGGGCTTCGTCTAGCTCGTTATAAGCAGCGTAAACGCCAATTTGTTCACCTTGATTGCCGTCAGTCCACAGCTCTTTACCCATTCGCTCAGAGTTATTGGCAATTAAATGGTTTGCCGCCTTTAGAATATTACCTGTTGAGCGGTAATTTTGTTCTAAGCGAATAGTTTGTGCATCAAAGTCACTAATAAACTGTTTAATATTCTCGATACGTGCGCCACGCCAACCATAAATACTTTGGTCATCATCACCTACAATCATGATCTTGTTGCTTTTGCCAGCAATCAACTTTAACCACTGATATTGAATGGTGTTGGTATCTTGGAATTCATCTACCAACATATGTGGAAAACGCTGTTGGTAGTGACGTAACAAGGTTGGTTGGTCGCGTAACAATTCGAAACAACGCAGCAAAATTTCGGCAAAATCCACTAAACCTGCGCGGTCACATGCTTCTTGATAAGCGGTATAAATACGCAGCATCATTTGCTCGTTAGGATCAAACGCTTGAATGTGTTTAGGGCGTAAACCTTCGTCTTTTTTAGCGCCAATATACCAAGCCGCTTGTTTGGCTGGCCATTTCTTCTCGTCGATGTTCATTGCTTTCATTAAGCGACGGATCATCCTCACTTGGTCGTCAGTATCGAGAATTTGAAATGATTCTGGCAGGTTTGCTTCTTTATGATGGGCGCGCAGAATACGATGCGATAAACCGTGGAAAGTGCCAATCCACATGCCGCCAACAGACGCTTTAAGCGTTGCTTCAACACGGCTGCGCATTTCTTTGGCTGCTTTGTTGGTAAAGGTTACCGCAAAAATGCTGTAAGGCGATGCGTGTTCAACTTGCATTAACCAAGCAATTCGATGGACAAGTACGCGGGTTTTACCTGAGCCTGCGCCTGCCAGCACCAGCATATTTTGCAGCGGGGCGGCTACGGCTTCGCGTTGATTGTCATTTAAACCATCTAATAATTCAGAAACGTCCATCGAAGTTAACTCTTTACCAAAATTGGCAAAAGTATAACAGGAGTTGATTTAATACCAAATAGAATACTGTTTTTATAAACAGGGGTTGTTTATCTATTGATTTTTTCGCTAGCCTTTACATTGTGAGTAGGTTGTTGGAGCTCTGAACTTTTTGTTTCTAAGTACGTTTTAACAAACGTTGCTCTTTCGCTTTCAGGCAACGTTGCAATGATATTCTCAATATGCGCTATTTTTTGTTTTTCTTGAAAGTGAGAGATAACTCTGTCACCGCTGATAAGGAAAAAGAGAATTAACAGAGGGCCCATAACAGGAAATCCATTCCGTCCTTTTAGCTTTCCGTCTACATAAAGCTTCACCCCAGTTAACCAGTTATTGGTTACGCGAACGTGATGGTCGTTTAAGTCGAATTCCCATTCTTTATACATAATGTTAGTCCTTTTTATAATGTTGTTATTTTTTAAGAAAAAGTCGTTAATTTACTTATAAGGCGCTGCTCCCGTAATGGTACTCGCTCGTGAAAGGAGTAGACGATAAACCTGTCTGAAGCTTGGGAAAGTTGCACTGTGACTTCAAGGCTAAAAAAAGGTAATGAAGGAGTTACATCAATAATACCAATCTCGCAGAGGTTAGCCCTTAAAAGTACATCATCACGAAATGACAAATTAAGTTCACTAAAATCCTTTAAATCACCATCAACATATAGTTTCATGCCGTTATGCCAATGATAAGTAATGTGGATTTGGTGATGCTTGAGATTAAATTTCCATTCTTTTGTAAACATAACTGCTCTCTTATTTATTGAGTGCAGATTATATTCTGGTATGAGCTTATTAAAGTTATTAATGATGAGAGGTTATATTACGTGACGTAAGGAAATATCGCGCACGTGATATTTCCTTAAGTTATTAATCAAGCAGGGATTTGAGCGCAAAAACATCGCTTATTTCCATGTCAGCTAAACCTTTGTAGCGGTAGGGCACAAAGGTATTTTCTAGCCAAACGCTATAACAGCCAGCGTTGTTAGCGCCTTGCACATCTGAATCAAGGCTGTCACCTACATGTAAAATCTCGTTTGGACTTACACCTAATTGCTGGCAGGCCAAATCAAACATATCGCTTTCTGGTTTTGCTTTGCCGTGAGGGCCTGCTTGTAATACTAAATCAAAGCTGTCTTTTAAATTAAATTGGTTTACATCGACATTACCATTGGTAATAGCAATCACTTTGTATTTTTTACGAAGTGCTGCGAGTAAATCAATTACCTCAGGTGCTACTTCAATATCGCTGCGTGCTTTTGCAAATGCGTTATAGGCTTGTGCTGCATGAAATGCTGCATTTTCTACTTTGAGAGTTTCTAACCCCCATAGTAAAGCCTTTTGACGCCATAGCGTTACGTCGTTTACGACCTCTGGGTTTTCAAGTGCATAACCGTTTCGGCAAGTGCGCCAGAAATCGCCGTTTTGCTCCGCCCACTCTGGAATGGCAGCAAGATAATCTTGCTGTGCGTTAATGGCGTTTTTTATGATAGGGCGGTTGTCGTAAAGGGTATCGTCTAAATCAAAACTAATTACCTTTACGGCAGAAATTGCTCGGTTAAATCGCATCATATTACTTCTTTTTTGCCCTTGGATGTGTGTTGTCGTATACCTTTGCAAGGTGTTGAAAATCTAGGTGCGTATACACTTGGGTGGTTGATAAATTGCTATGGCCAAGTAACTCCTGCACTGCACGTAAATCACCGCTCGACTCTAAAATGTGGGATGCAAAGCTATGACGTAATTTGTGTGGATGCACATTGGCACTTAGGCCTTGTTCAATGCCCCATTTTTTCATGCGCGCACGAATTTGGCGAATCGACAAGCGACGTTTTTGTTTACTAGTAAATAAAGCGAGTTCGTCGGGGTTAGCAAACTCTGCACGCACTTTAAGCCACTCTTTTACTGCGCTAATGGCTTTTCGCCCAACGGGAATAACCCGCTCTTTACCTCCTTTACCTAATACGGTTAGAAGGCCATTAAAGATCGCGCTCTTATCCGTTAAATTAAGGCTAGCAAGCTCAGATAAGCGCAGCCCTGATGAATACATTAATTCCATCATGGCTTTGTCGCGAATTGCTAAGCTATCTTCAGGCACAATTTCAAGCAGCTGATTTACTTGGTCAACATCAAGGTTTTTTGGTAATGGTTTGGTGTATTTTGGCCCTTTTACGAGCTCGACCGGATTCGCTTTAGCGAGTCCTTTTCTAATTAAAAACTTATAAAAGCTACGCAAGCACGATAGGTGCAAATTAATGGTTCTAGCTGATAATTCGCGGCTTTTTAATTTCGCGAGCAAGCCTTTCACATTCTCAACTTCAATTGCTTGCCAGTTAGCAACAAATTGCGAAAAATAGTGTGCAGATGTTTCTAAATGACGAAGGTATGCATCGATGGTGGCTGTTGAATAGTGTTTCTCATTGCGCGCAAAGGCGATGTATAAATCTATACTCTGCTGCCAGCTTGCGCTTAGCGGTTGTTGCTCACTCATAACTGAGACAGTTTGATATCTAAGGCTTGAATAAATTCTAAAACAAATACGCTGTTTTGTTCTGGGTGATAATGTGTTTCATCGCTGCTGGCGAAGGCTAATATAGCTGTTGGCGTACTTTTATCGCCAACTAAATACACCGCGACCGAGCCAACTGTTTTTTGAAATAGCAGCATTTGCTCATCTTGGCTCAAACGTCCTAAAAAGCTGGTTTGTACGCTAAAGCGTTGATCGAGTAGCGTTTGGTGCGTATCGGGATTAACAGGTATTAATTGGCAATCAAGTAAATTAAATCCTTTGCACAAGGTTTGTGTTAATTTTTCTTGTAGTGCTTCTAGTGTATCGGTTTTAAGTAGCAGTCGATGACATTGATTGAACACTTTAAAAATGTGTTCGTTATTGGTTGCGTTATCGATTAAATGAGAGAGCTTATCGGTTAATTCTCGATTTTTATTTTGCAATAAACTTTGTTGACGCTTTACAAGGCTGGTGGTGCCGTTTGGTTCGTCGTAAATGGATAAACGCGCAAGTAGTTCAGGGTGCTTTTGTAAAAAGTCACGGTTTTGTTCTAAATAGTCGACAACTTGGCGTTCATCTAATTCATTCATATCGCGATTTGACCATCAAACACATGTTCTGCAGGGCCGGTCATTTTTACTGGGTGACCGTCGCCTTGCCAATTTATTGTTAATTCGCCACCAGGTAATTCAACCTTAACTTGATTGGCGAGTTTCTTTTGTAAAATACCAACCACAACAGCGGCACAAGCACCACTACCACAGGCAAGCGTTTCACCTGCGCCGCGTTCCCATACGCGCAGTTTGATATGCTCTGGCGAGATTATTTGCATAAAACCAATATTGGCCTTTTTAGGAAAGCGCTCATGGTTTTCAAGTAGTGGGCCTAACTCGGTAATTTGATCTGAGTTGATATCGTCTACTTCAAGTACGCAGTGCGGGTTGCCCATAGAGACGACGCCACAAAATATTGTATGTTCGCCTTCACGGATAATATACGTTGTTTCGCGCTTGGTCGCTTTAAACGGCACTTTTGCAGGGTCAAACTTAGGATGGCCCATATTCACGCGCACTTTGCCGTCTTTTTCATTGTGTAAGGTTATATTGCCAGATTTTGTCGAGACCTGAATGCGATGGCGATTGGTTAACCCTTTCATACGCACAAAGCGAGCAAAACAGCGCGCGCCATTCCCGCATTGTTCAACTTCATAGCCATCCGCATTAAAAATTCGGTAATGAAAATCCAAATCAGGATCGTACGGCGCTTCAACCATTAGTAATTGGTCAAAGCCAATACCGAAGTTGCGATCTGCTAACTTACGAATTTGGTCTTTTGAAATAAAAACATTTTGCGTGACATTATCAATAACCATAAAGTCATTGCCTAAGCCATGCATTTTAGAAAAATTTACTAGCATATATATAAACTATGATTGTGCTTAAGGCAGTGTACACTCGTTTCGGTATAGGTCGTCAATAGTTTCGCGTTGACGAATTACATGAACTTGGTCGTTATCGACCATTATCTCAGCTACGCGCGGACGTGAATTGTAGTTTGAACTCATAGTAAAACCGTACGCACCGGCACTGCGCACGGCAATTAAATCGCCCGCTTCAATGCACAAATTGCGGTCTTTACCTAAAAAGTCACCAGTCTCACATACTGGGCCAACGATATCGTAATTTTCGGTTTTACCTTGTCGCGGCTTAACCGCAATAATATTTTGCCAAGCCTGATAAAGCGATGGGCGCAGTAAATCATTCATGCCGGCATCAACAATCGCAAAGTGTTTACCTTGGTTTTGTTTTAGATATTCAACATTGGTGACCAAAATGCCAGCATTGGCAGCGATTGCGCGGCCAGGTTCAAAAATCAGTTCAACATCGGGTAATTCTGCTAAGCACTCGGTGATTTTACTCACGTACTGACTTGGGTGTGGTGGCGCTTCTTGTGCATACGGCACACCTAAGCCACCGCCAACATCCACATGGCTAAGCTTAATGCCATGAGTCGCGAGTTCTTTTACTAGCGCGATTACTTTTTTGAGTGCCGCAATAAAAGGTTCAACCTCGGTAAGCTGTGAACCAATATGAAAATCAATACCCTTGATATCTAAGTTAGGTAAACTCGCCGCTTTCTTATATACATCAACCGCAATTTTAATATCTATGCCGAATTTATTTTCTTTCAAACCGGTAGAAATATACGGGTGCGTTTTAGCATCGATATCAGGGTTTACACGAATAGATATAGGCGCATTTACGTTCAACTCAGTTGCAACTTGCGAGATACGCTCAAGTTCAGCTTCTGATTCAACATTAAAGCATTTGATTTTGTGCTCTAGAGCAAAGGCAATTTCGTCATGTGTTTTAGCAACCCCTGAAAATACTACTTTACTGGTATCGCCACCGGCTGCAATTACACGTGCCAGTTCACCTTTAGAAACAATATCAAAACCAGAACCAAGGCGCGTCAATACGTTTAAAATAGCGAGGTTTGAATTAGCTTTTACGGCGTAACATACAAGGTGATTATGGTGACTTGCCGCATCGCAAAATGCTTTATAGTGACGCTCTAATGTAGCACGCGAGTATACATAACAAGGCGTACCATATTGTTTGGCAATATCTTCAACCTTTACTTGTTCTGCAAACAGTTCGTTATCGTTATAGTTAAAATAGTCCATTACGGCTGCTCCTTTTGCTCTTTATCAGCGTCGGTTTGCTGCTTTGGTTGATTTGATTCCACTTGATCTTGCTCGGCAAGATATAAAGGACCTTTTTGACCGCAACCAGCTAAAATGAGCAATGATACACTCATAAATACTGAAACTAATTTCTTACATTTAACCATATCGTCTGTTTATAAAACTTATTACTGACAAGTGAATGCCACGGTTGGTATTATTGAATAGAGATTATCAGAAAAAAGCGCAAAAACGCAGGATATTGACGTTTTTTCTTATGCTTTATTGGCATCAAAAAATCAATTTGGAAATTTAGCTATGACAGACCAAGAATACCATCAGTTAATCGATGATTTGTTTATTAACCTAGAAGAGCAAGTTGATGCCTGCGAGGTCGACTTAGACTATGAATCAGCCTCGGGAATTTTAGAAATTATTTTTCCTGATAACAGTAAAATCATCCTTAATAAACAAGCGCCTTTACAGCAGTTGTGGGTAGCAACTAAGTTTAATGGTCACCATTTTGAACGCCATGGCGATAAATGGATTGATAACCGTAGTGGCTCAGAATTCTGGCAATTTATGAATGATGCCGCAAGCAAACAAGCGGGTAAAAGCATTGTATGGGAAGCTGAATAAATGAGTTTAGACGCAGTTATTATTGAGCCGCAATCTAGCCATAAAGCAACGGTAATTTGGTTACATGGTTTAGGTGACTCAGGTGATGGTTTTGCACCTATCGTACCGGAAATTAATTTACCAACAGAACTGGGTGTAAAATTTATTTTTCCTCACGCACCAATCCAACCGGTCACCATAAATGGTGGTATGGCGATGCGTTCATGGTATGACATTAAATCTCTTGATCTAGATAAACGCGCCGATGAGCAAGGTGTGCAACAATCTGCTGCGGCTGTACAGCAATTAATTGAAGCGGAAATCGCAAATGGCGTAGAGCCCAGCAATATTATTCTGGCCGGCTTTTCACAAGGTGGCGTTGTGTCATTGTATTTAGCACCACGCTTACCGTATCAGTTGGCTGGTGTTATGGCGCTTTCAACCTATATGTGTGAGCCTGCTAAACTTAAACTCGAAAAGCAGCAAGCAAGCTTAAATGTATTTATGGCTCACGGCAGTTTTGACGACGTGGTGCCAACAGGTGCAGGAAAATCAGCATATCAAACATTACTAGATTTGGGTTATGAAGCTAGTTGGCAAGAATACCCAATGGCACACCAAGTGTGTTTAGAGGAAATTAAGGCGATCCGTACTTGGTTAGTTTCGCGCTTAAACTAGGAAGGAATAGTGGCACAAAAGATAAAAATTACGGCGACATTAGCAAATAAGCAAAATCAATCCGCGCAAAATGCACAACCGAGCGACGTTGAGTACCAATGGCGCTGGGCGCGTGTTTTTGCGGCGCTGTTGTTGGTGGTAGTCGTATTAGTTTTGGCAACTATGTACTTATTTCCAAATACGAAAAATCCAAAAGAAACGGGTCAATCATTAACAAAAGCCAGTGTGCAACAAGGCAGCTCAACTGTTGTGAAAACGATAACATCGGTTGTAAATAATACTAAAAATACCGCCAATGAAACCGAAAAGGTTGGTTTAAGCCAGTCTTCACCAGCTGAATTGCCAATTGAGAAAGCTTCTGTAATTCAACCTGCGATTGAACAGCGAGTCGAGCTAGAGCCTAGCAATCCTACAGGTGTTGATAACAGTGAAGCGGTTGTTAGTGAAAGCGTGACGAATAATAGTCTGTCAAAAACAGCCGAAAATAGCGATGAGTCATTAGAGCAGGCTGTGAGCGTCGATATTGAACAGCAAGCAAACGAAAAAAGTAATGGCGACTTAGCAGACATTGCACTTGGCGCAAAAATGAATACCCAAAGTGTAACGCGCGCATTGTTATCGCGTGACATTAAAGCGCGAGAGCCTGTTGATATTATTGGTGAACGAATCGCAAGGGCGAGCTTTACCAAAAAATTGTACTTCTTTACTGAAGTAAACGGCTTAAAAGGTAAAGTGGTGCGCCACAAGTGGTATTTTCAAGATCAACTGCAAGCGGATGTTGAGCTTTCAATATTTGCAGAGCGATACCGTACCTATTCATCAAAAAATATAGCGGCACTGCAATTAGGCGAGTGGCGTGTAGAATTAATTGCCGACGGAAAAACGTTGGCGAGCAAGCAATTTAAAGTAACTGACCAGTAGCGAGTCAGTGTAGGAAAATTATGTCTCAAGATAATCCAATTATTCGTATTGCAACACGTAAAAGCGCATTGGCTCTTTGGCAAGCAGAGTTTGTAAAAGCTGAACTGGAAAAGCACCATGCCAATTTAACGGTTGAGCTTGTACCTATGTCGACTCAAGGCGATAAAATTTTAGACACGCCACTGGCGAAAATCGGTGGCAAAGGCCTATTTGTTAAAGAGCTTGAAGTCGCTATGATGGAAGGTCGCGCAGATATTGCCGTTCACTCGATGAAAGACGTTCCGGTTGAATTCCCTGATGGACTAGAACTGCACACAATTTGTGAACGTGAAGATCCACGAGATGCATTTGTATCAAACAACTTCAAGTCGTTGGCTGATTTGCCTCAAGGTGCAATTGTTGGTACATCGAGCCTACGTCGTCAGTGTCAGTTAAAAGCAGCGCGTCCTGATCTCGAAATTAGAGATTTACGCGGTAACGTAAATACGCGTTTAGCAAAATTAGATGCCGGTGAATACGATGCAATTATTCTTGCCGCTGCAGGTCTTATTCGTTTAGAAATGCCAGAACGTATTGCTGATTTTATTGCTGCAGAAGACTCATTACCTGCAAACGGTCAAGGTGCAGTAGGCATTGAGTGTCGTAGCGATGACGAAACAACCAAAGCGTTGCTTGCGCCACTTGAGCACACAGAAACGCGTTATCGTGTACTAGCAGAGCGCGCAATGAACCGTAAGTTACAAGGTGGTTGCCAAGTTCCGATTGGTGCATTTGCAACTGTTGAAGGTGAAACACTGACACTACGCGGTTTAGTAGGTGCGTTAGATGGCTCGGTAATTTTGCAGCATACACTGGCAGGTAATGTGGCAAATGCAGAACAAATCGGCGAGCAAGTAGCTGATAACTTATTATCGCAAGGCGCTGATAAAATTCTTGCAGAAGTTTACGGTAACTAACAAGGAGTGCTTGTGACACATATCTTACTCACACGGCCAGAGGAAAAGAGCCAACAATTAGCTGAGCGCCTATCAAATATGGCGATTAAAAGCACCATTCAACCATTACTGGCGCTTGAAGCAATTGCAGTGAGTGAACAGCAACTTGCTATGCTTGAAAGTGCCGATATTGTGCTTTTTGTGTCACAAGATGCCGCACGTTTTTTACATGCGTTAAAACCTGAACTAGCAAAACACAGCCACTGTTTAGCTGTTGGTAAAAGTACCGCTGAAATGGTAACCGAACTGTTCAACAAGTCGTGTGCTAGCCCGCTGGTTGAAACCAGCGAAGGTTTGCTTGCCATGCCAGAGCTTAACAATGTGGCAAGTAAACAAATTGTATTGGTAAAAGGTAAAGGTGGACGTAATAAGCTAGCGCAAGAATTAAAAGCGCGCGAAGCGATTTTTCAGCCGCTAGCCGTTTACCAGCGTTTGGCGAATGCTAATTTAAATGACGCAATGGCAGCTAAGTGGCAAGCGAATGGTATTGATGCCATTGTCTTAACGAGCAATGCAAGTATCGATAGCTTTTTGGCAATAGCGACAAACAAAACCTGGTTATCGCAGCTAACCGTTTATTTGGTAAGTGAGCGTTGCGTTAATTACTTGCAAGAAAAAGCTAATGTAAAACATATTATTAATTGCCAAGGTGCTGATAATGATAGCATTATCAGTGCCATCGCAGGTCAACATAAACATCAACAGAGTCACGCTATGGAACAAGAAAAAGACATAACGGCAAAGAGTACGATTAGCGAAAAGCCAACAAGTAAGGCACAAGCTACGAGCAATAGCGCTTCAAAAGCAGCCGTGGCAAAGCAATCAGGTTCAGGCAAGGCAATTGCTGTTGTTGCGTTGTTGGTATCACTTACTGCGGTTGGTGGATTAGGGTATGGCTATACCTTATTTCAACAACAGAAAAATTTTCTCGTTAAGTTAAATAACGAAACCATCACGCTCGCTGAACAGATTGCCCAAGTTAATACACAGGCGCTGGCATTAAAAAATCAACAATTGCAAAGTGCATTATCGGCTCAGGTATCTGAGGCAGAGCTTGCGCTTAATGAAAAAATTGCTCAGCAGTTACATGCTGCTAACCAACAAACACCAGAGCTAAATCGTGAAGAAGTGAAAAGCCTTTACCGCATGGCCGAATTTAAGGCGCTGGTGCAAAATGATTACCTAGGCGCCGCGGCAATGCTGGCACGTTTAGATATACTGCTTGAAAACTTCCCGGGTACTCAGCAAGCTAGAGCGGCACTACATCAAGATATTCAAGCATTACAAGCGCTACAAACGGCTGATGTTGAAGGTTTGTATTTAAAGCTGTCTGGGTTAATCGCCAATCTTGATGAGCTACCGCTTAATATGGTGGTGCTACCGGAAGAAGCCGATAAAGTTGATCAACAGGCGCTTTCAAATAATGTGGATGATTGGCAGTCAAACTTAAAGCGTAGTTGGGACTTGCTGGTGGATGACTTTATTAAAGTGCGCAAACGCACCGCACCGATAGAGCCATTACTAAGCCAAGAAGAGCAAGCATTAATTCGACATCAATTACGTTTTTATATGGCACAAGCACAAACAGCGCTTACAAAGCAGCAGCCAGCCATTTTCTCTACAGCACTGCAACAAGCACAAAACGTAGTTAACAATTATTATGATGTGCAAGCTGCGAATGTAAAATACCTTAATAATCAATTAAATGAATTACATGCTAGGCCGCTTGTGTTCACACCAGAGATTACTTTTAACTCTGCAGCTGCAATTAAGGAGCTACTATGAGCAAGGCAATTATCACGGTTGTTATTGCGTTAGTTGTACTTGCACTCGCGCCAGTGGCTATAGGTGAAAAAGGTTATGTGCTAATTGCTTTTAACGACTACACCATTGAAGGCACGATCACCGCATTTGTAATTGCAATTATTTTACTAGCGGCGTTTAGTTTTTTGATTTATAAAGTGCTGCGTTATGTCTTATCACTGTATGGCATTACTCGTTTTAAATGGGCATCGCGCGCCGATAAACGCAAGTTAAGTAATTTAAAAACGGGCGTTTGGCAGTTTATAAATCGTGATTTTACTGGCGCACAGCAAAGCCTTGCAAAAGCCCATGTACCAGCAGGTTGGGAAAGCATTGCACAAGCCATTTCAGCACGAGCTGCGTTAGAAAGTGGTAATAAAGCCGATGCGCGACTACATCTTGAAAAAGTTGCGCAGCAAGACGCATCAAATATTGCGCAAATGCTGGTGGAAAGTGAGCAAGCAGAGCTTGCCAAAGAAAGCATGGAGCAAATAACTAAGAACAAAAAAGCGACTAACATAGAGCTGGCTAATTTTGCCGAGTACTTAGTAGCCCAGCAAGACTGGTCAACGCTTAATGATCAGCTAAGTCGATTTGAGAAAAAACATGCGCTAAGTGACGAGCAATGGCAACAGTTATTTGAACGTTATTTTGCAGCGTTAGACTTAAATGCATTAAACAGTGCTTACGGTAATTTACCGAAGAAACTCAAAGAAAAAGCGGAGTTTCACTATCTTACTAATCTTGCTTCATTTTCCCCAGAGCAAACCGATAAGTGTTTATTAAAACTAGCGAAGGGTGATAAATACCGCGAGGTGTGGCAAATCCTCAGTAAGTGCAACAATACTAAATTGTTTGATACACAAAAGTTTATTCAAAGCCGATTAAAGAAATTACCGGAAGATGAAACGCTGTTGCTAACGCTGGCTTACATTGCTAAAGCGCAAGGTGATTTTGAGCTTGCCTGCAAGGTATTTAACAAAGTGTTGAGCAGAGAAAACGCAAACAAGCATTGGCGTGTTGCTGCTGAGTGTTTTAATCAAACAGGGCAACTTAATAAAGCAATTTCGCTCTATCAAACCTATGCTTAATACCAATTCTGTTAAGTATGTGATCAGGGGTAGCGCTGGATAAATGAAATGGTAACAAGGCGGAGTTTTTCTTATGTAGTTGTTCTACATTGATAAATTCTAACGCAGTTAGCATGATATTTAGCCCGCTAGGATGATTAGCTACTTAAGTGAATTGGTATAACGTGGCTAAAAATTAAGGTTATGATTAAAAAGCGCCGATGGGCGCTTTTTTTATATTTGTATTTTTACCCAAGCGAGGACCTATGTCCTAAGCAATCCTTGCTTTTATAGCTAAACTACGTAGAATCCGCGCAATTTTAAATTTTTAAGGGTCAAGCCATGATCGATTCAACTCTTCCACTTCTTGATTTACACCGTCACCTTGATGGAAATGTTCGCTCAGAAACCATTTTAGATCTTGGCCTAAAATTTAATATGGATTTGCCAGCAAGCGATGTTGAGTCACTGCGCCCGCATGTGCAAGTAATTGAAAATGAGCCTGACTTACTTGGCTTTTTACAAAAGCTGGATTGGGGTGTAAAAGTGCTCGGCGATCTAGACGCATGCCGCCGCATTGCCTATGAAAATATGTTTGATGCTAAAGGGCAGGGGCTTGATTACGTTGAGCTACGCTTTAGCCCATTTTATATGGCACAAACCCATAACCTGAATATTGCAGACGTTGTTGCCGCGGTTATTGACGGCGTAAAAGCAGGTAGCCGCGAGACAGGCGTGCAAGCAAAGTTGATTGGTATTTTATCGCGCACCTTTGGCGTAGAAGCATGTCAAGCAGAACTTGATGGCTTACTGGCTCACAAAAATGAGCTTATTGCTCTCGATTTAGCGGGTGACGAGCTTGGTTTCCCAGGTAACTTATTTGAAGGCCACTTTAAACAAGCACGCGATGCAGGTTTACAAATTACCACTCACGCAGGTGAAGCCGCAGGCAGCGAAAGCATTTGGCATGCAATTAAAGAGCTTGGTGCAACACGTATTGGCCATGGTGTTAAAGCAATTGAAGATGCCGCTTTAATGGATTATCTGCGCGATCACCAAATTGGTGTGGAATCGTGTTTAACCAGTAATATTCAAACCAGCACGGTTGCGTCAATGGCCACGCACCCACTAAAGCAATTTTTAGCACACGGTATTTTAGCTACCATTAATACCGACGATCCAAGTGTAAGTAATATTGAAATTCGCCACGAATTTGAGGTGGTAGCACCTCAAGCTGGCTTAACTCAAGCAGAAATCACGCAAGCACAAAAGAATGCATTACAAATTGCGTTTTTAAGCGATAGTGAGCGTAAAGTGTTAATGGGGAAATACGCGTAACGCGATAGCGTTTTTTAAATACGCGCCTCCCTGCATTGCTAAAAAGCCCATCCTTGGGCTTTATGTTACTTTTCTTTGCTTCTGTGTGATCAATCAGTCAATGCAACACACTCTTTAAATTTGTCTAACGGTGTACAAAATCCAAGAGTTTTTCTCGGTCGACTATTAAGTGCTTGTGCTACATCATCTAATTCCTCCTGAGAATATATTGATAAATTTGTACCCTTCGGGAAGTATTGTCTTAACAATCTATTAGTATTCTCATTTGAGCCTCGTTGCCAAGGACTTTGAGGATCGCAAAAGTACACATCAATATTTGTTTGTTCTGAAAACGTTTTATGACCTTTGAGCTCTGTACCTCGATCCCAAGTCAACGATTTATATAAACTACTAGGTAATTTTTGAGCATGCTTTATTAGTTGAGGAATGACATTATGCGTGCTTTTATTTTTTACTTTAACAAGACATACATACCTAGTTTGCCTTTCAACTAATGTTGCTATATAGCTTTTTTGACTACCTTCAATAAGGTCACCTTCCCAATGACCTGGTATAGCCCTATCTTCAATCGAAGCGGGGCGTTCACTAATTGAAATTAGCTCTTGAATATGACCTCTTTGGTTTTTTTCTTTAGTTCTAGCTCCTCTTATTCTTGGCTTGGAGCGAAGGCATTTAAGTAACTCTTTTTTCAATACTCCCCTAGTTTGGATATATAAGCTTTTATAGATTGTTTCGTGAGACACGTGCCAACTCTTATCATTTGGGTATTGTAACTTTAGCCAACCAGCTATTTGTTCAGGTGACCACAAATTTTTTAACTTATCAGCTATTAATAATGCGAGTTCTTGATTTAATTTTAGTTTACAAAGTTTAGGTCTTTTAGCACGTTTCCAAGCTTTATCGTCAGCGGCACAAGCCCTGTATTTATGAATACCGCCGTTACGTGATACTTCTCTACTTATAGACGAAGGCGCTCGTTTGAGTTCTTTAGCAATTACCCTAAAAGACTTATTTTGAGCTATACCTCGTGATATTTCTTCTCGTTCATTTAAAGACAGATGATTCTTAGAGCGTTTTCGTTTAAACCGTTTTACACCACCATATTTAGATAAAACATGATAAATTGAAGGCGCTTTGCGTCCCAATATATTGCCGATAGCACTCAAAGATTCACCAGACTTCCATCTTCGCCAAACTTCATCTTTTTCTTTATCGGTAAAACGAACAGCTGAACTATTACTCATTAACAGGCTCCACTTTTATGAATAAATAAAGTGTTGCACTGATTAATTGAATCTACACGGCCAAAAAGAACGAACGAGTGCGGCATGGATGCCGTAAGATAAATACATGGATGTTAATTAATAGATACATCCCTTAAGACTCCTTATATTTCTCCTGCACTAACTTCACATAATGCGCTAGCGACTTACCGCCATGGGTTGTAAAAGAGAGCTCCGTGAGCGAAACCGCTTGAATGCGATCTATACGAAACTCACGATACTCGTTTCGTAAGCGGCAATAGGTGATTAGCGTCCATTTGCCACCCCAATAAACCATACCCAAAGGCTCTATAAGGCGGGTGGTGATTTGCGACTTGGCGTCTGTGTAATCCAAATTAACACATTTATGTTGCTCGATGCCTTGGCGTAAGGTGAGCGTAAACGCTTGTTGTGCTTGGTTGTGACTCCAGCCCGATACTAAATAGGGCAGGTCATCCACTTTTTGTTTTAAGCTACTCGGTAATACTGCTTCGATTTTAGCGAGTGCAGAATGGGCTTTATCGGCAAGTACGGGATCGGTCCATTCGCTTACCATGCGGCTGCCTAGCATTAGGGCTTGCAACTCTTCTAAGGTAAACATCATGGGGGGCAGGTCACATTCTGAAATTAGGTAACCAATACCCGATTCGCCTTCGATTGGCACACCTGATGTTTGTAAATGTTGAATGTCGCGGTAAATGGTGCGTTCAGATACGTTTAGCTTATCTGCTAGCTGTTTTGCAGTTACAGCAAGGCGGCGGCCTTTTAGTAAGTTAACCAGTTGAAATAAACGCTCAGATTTATGCACCATATTTCCTTAATTGAATGTGCTTTACGTGTTAGTTATGCGTCACAAGGTGTTTGTGACACTACATCGTAGTGCTCTAAAATAACACTTTCTTTTTCAATTAACTTGGCGAATTGCTGGCAAATTTCATTCTCGTAAAATACCTCTTGCATACGTTTGGCATCATCCATGGTGGCAAAGTAAACCACATCAACGTAAATATTGTCGCTTTGTTGCTTGGCTAGTGAGCGGTACAGCACACCGGTTTGATTATTGAGGAACTGCTGTAATGCATCATTAGCAGCGGCGAATTCTTCAGCTTGGGTGGTTTCTGCTAATTTAAAGTTTACGATTTCGATTACGTTACTCATCATTTGTCTCCTTTGAAATGATGACGTTATTTAATCAGGCTGTTGTGTCAGGGAGTGTCAGTAGCAAATGATCTAGAAAATAAAATAGGAGCCAAATGGCTCCTTTTAGTAAATTGAATTGGTATTATTTGATGAATGCAAAGGCATCGGCATACATGTTTTCGCGAATTGCGCCGTGATTAATAAAATCATCACGTACAGGGCCAATCATATCAAAGCGGCCCGCCATGTAGATTTCATAAGGTTCTAGCGAAACAATGTCTTTCATTACTGCTTTATGCACATAGCCTGTGTGACCTTGCCATGCGTCAGTTGCGTGCTCTACTACAGGAATAAAGTTGAAGTTAGTTTGGCTTGCAGCCCACTTTTCCATTTCATCTTTTGCGTAAAGTGCTGATTCGTCGCGTACACCCCAGTAAAAGAACACTGGGCGTGTTGATTTGATTTCAGCCAGGTGATCAGCCATTGATTTTACATATGAAAAACCTGTGCCGCCCGCAAGTAATACAAGTGGTAGCTCTGACTCAGTGCGTAGTTGTGAAATGCCTAAGCCCACTTCAAGCTCAGCTTGGGTATTATTAGCAAAGTGCTCTTTTAGGTGATCCAGCGCTTGCATGGCATAGCTGTTTTCTTCTGATGCACCAATATGTAATTCTAATAGCTCTGTTTGGCTTGGGCGGCTTGCGATTGAGAATGCGCGCTTATCCTTTTCACCCAATACCAGTTGCAGGTAGTGACCTGCTTCAAATGACACTGGCTCACTTGGTTTTAGTTCAACTTTATAAACAAACTCTGTTAATGGAGTAATGCTTACCACGTTTGCTTTAACTAATTGCATTTTTAAACCTTTTCACGACGCAAGTTTAACTGCGTTACTTTTCTAAAATGTTGAGTGAATCCCAAATTTCATCAACACGTTGTTTGACTTTATCGTCCATTACGATGGGTTCGCCCCATTCGCGGTCGGTTTCGCCAGGCCATTTATTGGTGGCATCAAGCCCCATTTTTGATCCTAAGCCAGAAACAGGTGAGGCAAAATCGAGATAATCAATAGGGGTATTTTCGATCATTGTGGTATCGCGGGCAGGATCCATACGCGTAGTAATTGCCCAAATTACATCGTTCCAGTCGCGCGCATTCACGTCATCATCACACACAATAACGAACTTAGTATACATGAATTGACGTAAGAATGACCAAACACCCATCATTACGCGTTTGGCATGACCTGGGTATTGTTTTTTCATGGTAACCACGGCCATGCGGTAAGAACAGCCTTCAGGTGGTAAGTAGAAATCCACAATCTCAGGGAATTGCTTTTGCAAAATAGGCACAAACACTTCGTTAAGCGCCACACCCAAAATAGCTGGCTCATCAGGCGGACGGCCAGTATAGGTGCTGTGATATATAGGATCTTTACGGTGCGTAATATGCGTTACTGTCATGACAGGGAAGTCATCTACTTCATTGTAATAACCGGTGTGATCGCCATAAGGCCCTTCAGGTGCCATTTCGCCCTGTTCAATATAGCCTTCTAATACAAACTCTGCGCTGGCAGGGACTTGTAAGTCGTTCGAAACCGATTTTACCACTTCTGTTTTGCTGCCACGCAATAAACCGGCAAAAGCATATTCGCTAAGGGTATCTGGCACAGGTGTTACTGCACCAAGTATGGTTGCAGGGTCTGCCCCAAGCGCTACCGACACAGGGTAAGGTTCACCTGGGTGTTCTTTACACCATTCTTGGTAATCGAGCGCGCCACCACGGTGTGATAACCAGCGCATAATGATTTTGTTTTTACCAAGTAATTGTTGGCGGTAAATACCTAAATTTTGGCGCTTTTTATAAGGCCCTTTTGTAACTGTTAAGCCCCAAGTAATCAGTGGTGCAGCATCGCCAGGCCAACAGTGTTGGATTGGTAGCTTAGTTAAATCAACCTCATCACCTTCAACAATTACTTGTTGGCATGGTGCTTTCTTAACTTCTTTTGGCGGCATGTTGAGTACTTGCTTAAACACAGGTAGTTGGCTTAGCGCATCTTTAATGCCTTTTGGTGGCTCAGGCTCTTTTAAAAAGGCGAGAAGCTTACCAACTTCTCTTAGTTCTGATACATCTTCTTGCCCCATACCTAAAGCAACACGCTCAGGCGTGCCAAACAAGTTGGCAAGTACAGGAATGGAATAGCCTTTTGGATTTTCGAAAAGTAGTGCAGGGCCTTTTGCACGCAAAGTGCGGTCGGCTATTTCAGTCATCTCCAAATAGGTATCAATTTCTTGCTTGATACGTTTTAGCTGACCTTTCTTTTCTAACAGTTCGATAAAGTCCCTGAGGTCTTTATATTTCATAGTATTGTCAGGCTTTTAATAATATAAATTGATTGGTGATAGTATAACCTTTTGCGCAACTTACGGGCAATTGTATTACCGAATACATGGTTACAATTGTTTATACTTCTGTAGATGCTTTTTGGTTTAGCATTCAATAGAATGGGGACACAATTATACAAAAAGGATTTTTATGAAATCTTTAATCTTTACAAGTGCTCTGCTTTTTTGTGGTTCAGCTTTTGCGGCGAATGATATCTATGTTGGATTAGATTACGCCTATAACGATTTTGAAATCGCAGATGAAACGGTGAACCCAAATGCTTTGAATTTAAAAGCAGGTTACGAATTTTTCGACGGTATTTTTTTAGAAGGACAGGTGGCAGTTTCAAGTACGGATGATGACTTGTACCGTATGAACTTCGAGCTAGATAAATCGTATTCTCTATTCGGTCGCTTTGAGTCACCCGCATCTTATGGCTTTAGTGCTGACATTTTACTGGGCTGGAGCTGGAATGACATTGCTGTAACAGGTCCAGAAGAAACATATAACAATATTGATAGTTACAATGGTTTTGCTTGGGGCATAGGTTTGAATCAAGAAATCCCTAGTTTTGAAGAGATTAAAGTCCGCTTGGGATACCAAGTATTGCATTCCGATTCAGACTTAAAACTAGCAAATTATACACTTGGCGTAAGCTATACATTTTAAAGGGAATTACATATGAAAAAGTTTAAATTATTACCTTTAGCGTTAGCGACCGCAGTTGTACTTTCGGGGTGTAGCGAATCAGACGACCCTGCCGCGCTAATTAAAGCCGTTGAACTAGAATCGCAGCGCGCTAACGGTACTTTGGTCGAGAAAATTGAATTTAACGGTAGCGGTGTACGGTTACGTGCAGGGCAAACTCATCAACTAGTTGCGATGGGTACTGATACTAAAGGTGAGGTTAGGGATATCTCTAAAGAAGTCACTTGGACGTCATCAAATACTGACGTTGCTACTATCGACTCAAGTGGCTTGGTAACTGCGGTAAAAGCACTAGCAGATAACCAAGGTTTAGTGACTTTTACAGCAACAACTATCAATGATATTGAAGCAACAACCGAGCTTTCAATTAGCGATAGTAAAGCTAAGCAACTGAAACTAACACAACTCAATACTGGCTCAGTTGAGGTAACTGCGTGTCTATCCACTCAATTAGCTGCGGTTGTTACTTACGAGGATGGCTATGTTAGTGCACCAAATACCCATAATATAGTTTGGTCTTTGATTGAGCCTGACACTGCTGTTATTAGTGAAAGTGGCTTATTATATTCATCTAAGATGGGAAGAGAGGTTATAAATGTTGTAGCGCGTCATAACGATGGTATCGAAGAGCAGGAGCCTTTTTACGGTTTTAGCGAAGATATCGATATCATCAAGGCTTACATCGATAAAGATAGTATCAATGCGTTGGATCTTGGTTTAACTGAAAGAGTTAGTTTAAAAGCAAAAATGACGCTTTTAAATGGAGAAGAGCACGTAATTGAAGATGCAGCGAAATGGTCTAGTGATAACGATGCTGTTGCTGCAGTTTCAAATGAGTCTGACGTACAAGGCAATATTGTGGCACTAACATCGGGCACGACGAATGTGTTTGCTACTTGTGGTGGTCAACAGGCGCAAGTTTCTGTTGAAGTAACCGGGGATTCAACATTAAATGGCTTAAAGATTAATACCGGTGCCGAGAGCATTAGTATTAAACAAGGTGCAAAAGTATCTTTGCAGGCATTTGCAGACCTAGCAGGCGTATCTGACGACTTTAACGTATCGGAGTTTGCTGGCTGGTCATTTTCAGGGACTGATTTAGTTACATCACAATTTAAGAAGTTAGGTACTAATGAAGCGTATTTAGAGGTGAGTGCATCAAGCTCGAAAACGGGCTCGTTTACCTTGATTTCTAGCTATCGTGGAAAATCAGAAACAATTGACATCACAGTTGTTAAATAAGCTAATCTTTTAGTTAACCAGTTTTTTGCTGGTTAATCTGAGATATGTTTTTTACGCACTCAAAGTTAATTGAGTGCGTAAAATTACTAAAATAAATCTATTTCACCTGCCTCGCTCGGCGCTTCAGAGTTCTCGCGCCGCAATTTAGTTCGTGTACAGGTATTCCACTCTTTATCATTAAAATCAAACAGATCGAGCTTTTCTCGTAAGCTGGTGGCTAAGTTAAGTAAATCATCACTGGTAACCGATTGGATTTTAGAGTTTGAAAGTGCATCAGTATTTAATTCTATCATGGCATAAACCGATGATTGTGCATCATCTGACGCGGTTCTTTGCTGTTTTACCTGTTGCTGTATTTGTTCAGATAACGAGTGAATCTCATTCATTGCGTGATCGATTTGGTCTATTTCTAAGTTTGCCTGCTGCGATAAATTAACTGTTTGCTGAGTCTCTTCATGTGCTTTCATCATTAACTGATGTACTAGGTCTGTGCCAGATTGAATGCGACTTACCATAGCACTAACTTCTTTGGTCGATTCGCTGGTGCGTGCAGCAAGATTGCGTACTTCATCAGCCACTACCGCAAAACCACGACCTTGTTCGCCGGCGCGAGCTGCTTCTATCGCGGCATTAAGAGCAAGTAAATTGGTTTGTTCGGCAATGGAGTTGATAACTTCAATAATTGACGTAATTTGGTCGCTGTCTTTTTTTAGTTGTTCAAGTTGCTCGCCGGTTTTTTCAATCTTAGTTGCTAGCGATGATAGGCTTTGCTGGCTGAGATCTGCATCGGAGCGTGTTTGCTTTACGGAGTCGTTGGCGTTTGTTACCGCTTGGTAAATCAAAACCAAATTGTCATCTAATTGTGCGGATACTTCTACCATTGCGGCCATTGATTGCCCGAGTGTTTCGCCATGGCTATGCTGCATTGTTGCCTTTTGCATCATCGAGCTATAGGTATCTTTTAGCTCACTTGCCATGGGATATAAACGTGCCGATGATGCATATACCTCTGTAATTAAATGGTCCATTACTTCAAGCCAGTTGTCAATATAGGTACATTCATCGGCGTAGTCTGTATTGCCATTATTTTGAAAACGAAATTTGAGGTTAACTTCCGCTGGATTAGATACAGCTTGAGAGAAGGATGTTAGAAAGCTCGCATCAGCTTTTTTGTTTTTTTGGCTGTATCCAAATATACCAATAATGACCAGCGACATAATACCTTGCAGTACTAAGTATAGGGTAGAGGCATCAACTAAAAACAGGATTAATAGTGAACACAGTGCAAAAATTATTATGCTTGGAAAGAGTAGTTTATGTATTTGCATAAATCTGAAATATAACGCTAAGTATATAATAGTTATAGAACAGATTTTGTATTGAGCAAATAAAAACGCCAGCTAACTACTGGCGTTTTTTTAAATTATGATGCAATTACTTTCGTTTCATTGAATCGAAGAATTCGTCATTAGTCTTACACATCGCAAGTTTATCAATTAAGAATTCCATTGCGTCGATCTCTGACATTTCGTGTACGATCTTACGAAGAATCCACATCTTCTGAAGTTCGTCTGCTTTCGTCAGTAGCTCTTCACGACGTGTACCTGAACGGTTGAAGTCGATAGCTGGGAATACACGTTTTTCCGCAATCTTACGGTTAAGGTGTAATTCCATATTACCAGTGCCTTTAAACTCTTCGTAGATAACTTCATCCATCTTTGAGCCAGTATCGATAAGCGCTGTCGCAATAATCGTTAAGCTACCGCCTTGTTCAACGTTACGTGCTGCACCGAAGAAACGCTTAGGCTTATGTAGTGCATTGGCATCAACACCACCAGTAAGTACTTTACCTGATGAAGGAATTACGGTGTTGTAGGCACGCGCTAAACGCGTAATTGAATCAAGTAGAATAACCACGTCTTTCTTGTGCTCTACTAAGCGTTTCGCTTTTTCAATTACCATTTCGGCAACTTGTACGTGACGGCTTGCTGGCTCGTCGAATGTTGAAGCAACTACTTCACCTTTTACAAGGCGTTGCATTTCGGTAACTTCTTCAGGACGTTCATCGATTAGTAAAACGATAAGCTCACACTCAGGGTGGTTTGAGCTAATAGACTGCGCGATGTTTTGTAGCAACATTGTTTTACCCGCTTTTGGCGGAGCTACTAATAAACCACGTTGTCCTTTACCAATTGGCGCTGCTAAATCGATTACACGGGTTGTGATATCTTCAGTACTGCCATTACCACGTTCCATACGTAAACGGTCGTTTGCGTGAAGTGGTGTTAAGTTTTCGAAAAGGATCTTAGTACGAGAGTTTTCTGGCTTGTCGAAGTTTACTTCATTAACTTTAAGTAGTGCGAAATAACGTTCGCCATCTTTTGGCGGACGAATTAATCCATTAATTGTGTCACCAGTACGTAAACTAAAGCGTCTGATTTGGCTAGGCGATACATAGATATCATCTGGTCCAGCTAAATAAGAGGCTTCGAAAGAACGAAGGAAGCCAAATCCATCTTGAAGTATTTCTAATACGCCACCGCCATAGATGTTTTCGCCGCTCTTTGCGTGAGCTTTTAAAATGGCAAAAATAATGTCTTGTTTTCTTAAGCGGCCTACATTTTCAAGTCCCATGGACTCAGCTAGTTTTACAAGTTCGTTAATCGACTTATTTTTAAGTTCGCGTAAATGCATATTGGTGGGTTCTTTAATGTTTTATTCTCAAGGTTTTTGAGTGGAAGTAATAATGAATAATTACTTAGGATAAATATGATGTAGAAAATAGCAGCTCTTGTTAAAAGCGTCCAGTCTTTATAAAAAATAATCAGTGCAAAAATGAAAAAAGGCTGGTTAAACCAGCCTTTTTCTTATGCGTTCTCTTCTAAAAACTCAACTAGTTGAGTTTTAGATAGTGCACCAACTTTAGTTGCAGCAACTTGACCGTCTTTGAATAGTAGTAATGTAGGAATACCACGAATACCAAACTTTGGCGGCGTGCCAGAGTTTTGGTCAATGTTTAATTTACCGATGGTTACACGACCAGCAAATTCATCTGCTACTTCATCAAGAATTGGCGCGATCATTTTACAAGGACCACACCACTCAGCCCAAAAATCAACTAGTACAGGGCCGCTAGCATTAACTACATCAGACTCAAAGCTATCGTCTGTTAGTTGGATAATTTTATCGCTCATTGGGTTCTCCGATAATTTTCGCGAATTTATTTATAGCGTATTTAAACACTATTGTTTCTTATTGCAAGTTTAAGCGTTATGCTTATTCGCTATGAATAAGACACATTTAACCGAAACAAAGTTTGCCGACTTTGATATTGCGCCGGAAGTGGTTGCCGGACTTACTCGCAAAGGCTTTGAACTTTGTACGCCAATTCAGGCAAAAAGTTTACCTTATGCACTACAAAAACGAGATATTGCAGGGCAAGCTCAAACTGGTACTGGTAAAACCATTGCGTTTTTAGCTGCGACTTGTCACCACTTATTGGTCAATAGTAAAGGGGCAAGTAAACACCCAAGAGCGCTTATTATGGCGCCTACTCGGGAGTTAGCGTTACAGATTTATAACGATGCAAAAATCTTTGCACCCGACTGTAAACTTAACCTTGGCATTGTATATGGTGGCGAGGAATATGAAAAACAACAGGCACAGTTAGAAAAAGGTGTAGATATTTTAATTGGCACAACTGGCCGATTGATCGATCTATATAAGCAGGGCTGTTACAGCCTGAACGATATCGAAGTTGTAGTACTTGATGAAGCCGACCGTATGTTCGACTTAGGTTTCATTAAAGATATTCGCTATTTATTGCGTCGCATGCCTGAAGCGACAGAGCGCTTAAATTTACTGTTTTCAGCTACACTTTCATACCGTGTACAAGAATTAGCGTTTGAGCATATGACCAATCCGATTCATGTGCAGGTAGAGCCTGAGCAAAAAACAAATCAGCGCATTCAAGAAGAGCTTTTCCACACATCTCAAGACGATAAAATTCCACTTCTTCTTACATTAATAGAAGAAGAGTGGCCGGATAAAGCGATTGTATTTGCGAATACAAAGCATATGTGTGAAAACGTTTATCAGTGGATGAAAGCAGACGGGCACCGAGTAGGTTTACTTACGGGCGATGTTAATCAGAAAAAGCGCATTTCAATTTTAAAGCAGTTTACTGATGGTCATTTAGACTTTTTAGTTGCGACCGATGTTGCCGCGCGAGGATTACACATTGACGCAGTAAGTCATGTGTTTAATTTTGACTTACCAGATGATTGTGAAGATTACGTTCACCGAATTGGTCGAACTGGTCGTGCAGGTGCTTATGGTCATGCCATTAGTTTTGCTTGTGAGCAATATGCATATAACCTTCAGCCAATTGAAGAGTATATTGACCATGCGATCCCATTATCACATTATGACAAAACAGCATTGTTAGACGACATTCCAAAGCCGCGTTATAACCGTGCAAAGCGTCCAAACCAAAATAACCGACGCTCAAATAAACCAGCTCAAAGAAGAGCTCATAGTTAGTAGTTTTTTGAGGTATCAATGCTAACCGTTGATAAAGCAAATGATCAGAACTGTTATGCCGTTATAGATTTAGGCTCTAACAGTTTTCATATGTTAATAGCCAAAGCCGTAGCAGGCGACTTGCAAACAATTGGACGTGTTAAACGAAAGGTAAGATTAGCGGCAGGGCTGGATGAAAATAGCCAGTTAAGCATTGAAGCTATGCAAAGAGGATGGGAATGTCTTTCCCTTTTTGCTGAGCGGCTTCAAGATATTCCGAAAGATAATATTACGATTGTTGCTACAGCTACATTACGCTTAGCGGCAAATGCACAGCAATTTGTCGAAAAAGCTGAGCTAATTCTCGGTCATCCAATTCGCGTAATCAGTGGTGAAGAAGAAGCAAAAACAATCTATAAAGGGGTTGCACACACTTCATCAACACTCGGTAAGCAACTGGTTATTGATATCGGTGGTGCTAGTACAGAAGTGGTGATTGGCGATGGCTTCGATCCTCTTTTATATAAAAGCCTTAATATGGGTTGTGTAACCTATCTTGAAAAGTACTTCGAAAATGGCTTGTTAACGCATGATAACTTCGAAGCTGCAACAAATGCAGCAAAAGAAGTTATTGCACCTGTAGTGGCTGAGTATAAACAACTTGGTTGGTTAAGTGTGTCGGGGGCATCTGGTACGGTTCAGGCTATTCAGGAAATTATGATTGCACAAAGGCAAGATGATTTACTGACGCTTGATAAACTGAATGCCATTAAACACCAAGCTGTTTTATACAAATCGATTGATAAACTCGACCTCCCTGGGTTAATGCAAGAACGAAAACTTGTATTTGCATCGGGCCTTTCAATTTTAATCGCATTATTTGAAAGTTTAGATATTGAAGTAATGGGGCTTGCTGGTGGTGCATTAAGGGAGGGAGTTTTGTACTCCATGATCCCAGAGCTACATAATAGCGATATTAGAGAGCGCACGGTTCAAAGCTTTATCAGTCGCTATCATATTGATGCAACACAATCACAACGAGTCGCAGACGTCGCACTTTTATTCGCAAAGCAAGTAAAAGACGATTGGCAGTTGAATGATGAAGACTTATCGATTCTGGAAGCTGCTGCAAAGTTACATGAAACAGGCTTATTAA